>JABIQT010000783.1 GCA_018667995.1 Candidatus Latescibacterota bacterium | reverse complement strand
CTTGACGAATCGCAGGTAGGCAGGAAGAAGTTCCTCACAGTTGTCCATGATCAAAACACGTTGAACGTATAGCTTCGGACCAATTTTCGGTTCTCCAAACATTAGATCGAAGGGGCGTTTGGAGGGAATAAAAAGAAGAACTTTGAATTCAGTGAGCCCCTCAGCTGTGTAATGGATCACCTTCCCGGGTTCGTTGAAATCAGAGGAGATCTGTTTGTAGAATGCACCGTACTCCTCATCGGATACTTCGCTCTTCGACCGGAGCCAGATGGCTTTCATCGAATTGAGCGTCTCTTCCTCTGTCTCCTTTTCCCCTTCTACTTCCTTTTCGACATCCATTACTACAGGATATTCTATGAAGTCAGAGAATTGCTTAACGACCTGCCGGAGACGCCAGTCATCGAGAAATTCCTTCTCGTCTTCTTTAAGGTGCAGTATTACGTCCGTACCACGACCCTCTTTTTCCTGATTCTTCAGGGTATAATCCCCCTCGCCCGCCGATACCCACCGAACCGCCTGATCCGGTGCATCGCCAACCTGACGCGAAAGAACCGTCACCCTGTCCGCAACCATGAAAGCAGAATAAAACCCAACACCGAACTGACCTATCATCTCAGGCTTACTTGCGGCATCCGCTTGCTTCAGGGTCTCCAGAAATTCCTTGGTCCCTGATTTGGCAATGGTACCCAGTTGGTCTATTACCGTGTCACGGGACATGCCGATACCGTTGTCAGAAATGGTAAGCGTACCCTTTTCCTTATCGGCTGTCAGTTTGATCTTCCAGTCCTTATCGTCACCCAGAAGATCCTCGTTATTCAGCGAGTCGAATCGCACCTTGTTAATGGCATCACTGGCATTGCTGATCAGTTCCCGGACAAATATCTCTTTGTGAGAGTAAAGAGAATGGGTGATTATCTGGAGAATTTGACGCAGTTCACTCTTAAATTCCATAGTTTCCACAGGGGCATCGGTTGTTTCAGACAAGACTAACTCCTCCCATTTATACGTTTGATTTTCGTTCGGATATTGATATTCGAAAGACAGCAGAAAATACACGGTATACTGGCGAAAGTCAATGAAGCAATTGCCGGATCTAAGGGCCGACTACTCGATGCCCGTGCGCAAAAGTCTCTTCCTGCACCGGTAACTGATCGGGCAAGATACGGTGGACTTACGCCACACCGGAATCGCGCACAAAAGCCCTGCTTTCATCAACGAGTCCGCGATGTTCGTACGGATCTTGCCCCCTTACCATCACTATGTCGCGGTAATCCTCCACGCCGCGCCAGGGAAGGTAAGATTCCGCACTCATGTAATGCATGACCAAACTGCGGCGGCTTTGATCAGCGGAGACATTGTTCAGGGAACGATGCAAGAGATATCCGTTGAAAAAAAGGACCGATCCACGGGTAATCTCCACGGGCACGGCCTCGGACTCATCATAGGGTATGTCGCGCGCCTGGGGTGTCTTGTCAAATCGAGGGTCGTCGTGGGGGTGACGTTCATAGAGTATGCCCGGCTTATGTGATCCGGGAATCACCCAGAGACACCCATTGTCGATCGTTGCATCATCGAGCGCCACCCAGACACCCGTCAGGGACCGGTCCCGAGTCGGAATCGGGATTTCGTCCTGATGCCACGCCTGCCCAGGCATGCCTGGTGGTTTTATGAATAGTAGAGACTGCATGCACTTGACGTTTGGCCCGATGAACTGTTCCAGAATCTCAACTACTGGTGGATAGCTTAGGAAATCGGTGTACTTTGGCGATACTTTGTGCGGGAAATGAATAGCGAGAATTCGATTCAATACACTGGATTCTTGGGGGTAATTCGCCCGATCGGGCAATCCATTCACCGGTCCTCTGTGGCCACAGCAGATCGCCTCAGCTTCTACGATCAGTTGCTCAAGGACCTCATCGGGAACCAATCCGGGGCTGATATGATACCCGTTTGCACCGTAGTCAAACTTGTCTGATGGCTTCATTAATTTCAGTTCTTCGTCGCAGAGCCTTACTCCTGGGACACCCATGTGCCGAAGGGAGCGATACCGTGCTGCATTTGATGGCGTCAGACAGATCGAATGCACAGCTTGTTACGCTGCAGGATTCGAGAGTGACATGCATGAAATCATACCTCGAGGTCCAACCAGGCGCACTCTTCAGGTGACAGAGTTAATTCTGCAGCTCGCCTGCAGGAACTGAGTTCAGCCACCGAACGTGGCCCGACTACCGGTAGAATAGGAAATGGCCGATGCAGCAGCCAGGCTAACCCGACTTCCATGGCCGTGTAGGCTCCTCTTTCAGCTCCGATCTGCTCTGCGCGCCGCAGCCGCTCGAAGTTATCGTCCGTACCATAAACCTTCAACACTCTACTATCAAACGTGGGATTCTCTGGATGTGCGACTGCTGGATCCCCGCGCATAGCCTTGGTCCATGCGCCCGTGAAGAACCCCCGTGCCTGAGAGGACCACGGCAGCAGTGGAGTTTCCGATTCCTGATGCCAACGTGCTCCTAAGGGGTCCACGTGTACCAGTCCCGTGTAGAACGCGGCAGCTGGGCGCGCGAGACTCAAGGTATTGCTGACTATGGCGAATCGAGCCAGGCCCTGCCGATCTGCCCATTCATTTGCCTCGATTACTCGGCGGTATTCCCAGTTCGAAGCCCCGATCGCACGAATGGATCCACTATTCAGAGCCCAGTGAAGCGGCTCCATCACGTCCGAAACCGGCATCTCCTGGTTGTCCCTGTGCAGCATGTACAAATCGACGACATCGGTATTCAGCGTTGTGAGGCTGAGGGCTAGTTCTGCGCGAACAGAATCGGCATAGTCACGCTCAGGCAGTTTCAATTCCGGGCCATGGCCGCATTTTGTAATGAGTAGAACCCGGTCCCGCATACCAGGACGAGCGGCCAACCAGGCACCCAGAACGTCTTCGCTTTGACCATAGGTTCGGGCGCTGTCGATCACCGTGCCGCCGGAGTCCATATAGGCGTCAAGCACTTCAAAATGATCCGATATGGTCTCCATCCTGTAGAATGCGGTACCCAACGCCAGAGGCGAGACGGGCTTATCAATGCCAGCAATAGAATTGGGCGTCATTGTTCATCCTGTGGAATCAATGTGAAGGTGAATTTGCGGCAAGACCGTCAATCACCGGTCTTTGAATTTCAGTTTCGATTGTTATGGCAACGAGACGAAATGTTCAAACGCCTCCGATAGTGACTCAGTCCAACCTGGACTCATTAGTAACGCCCCATGAACTCATTCAAACTGACCAGATCCCGCGTCGCCGTCTGGAGCGGTCTGTCCCGGGCGTCAGTCCCCAGGCACTCCACCGTAAGATAGCCCGTATAGCCTGATCCCTTAACCAGTCCCATAACCTCATCATAGTCCGTCCACCCCGTATCCAGGGCTTCGAAATGCCAGGATCCGTCTTCTCCGACAGTACCATTCTTGACGTGGGTATTGTACATTCTACAGGACAGCCTATCGAAAACGTCCACCATAGACTCGCCGGCAAAGCTCATATTTGAAAAATCAACTGTCAGACCGAGCGTCTCTCCCGACACCGAATCCAGCATACGTAGCGTGCCGGCAAGCGTATCCGTCAGTTGACGCATATGGGTCTCGCAGGCCAGCCTGACTCCCATATCTTCCGCCAGGGGGATAAGGCAGTCCAGGGCCTGTTTGAAGCTGTCCCAATGATACTCGTTCGCATGTACCGCAGCGGGTTGACCGGGCGTTATCTTCACGATTTCCGTTTCAAAAAGTGGCGCTAATCTGATGTAGTGTGAAGCGGCCGCTATTTGCTCCTTAAGTTGATCGGGGTCCGTAAAGCTGCTAAAAAGGGATAGCGCTGATACCTTAAGGCCCTGAAGCTGGATAGACTCAGCCACAGTTTCAGGTGACTGCCTTGCCGCCTGCTCATCAAAGTGCGGCGCGATACAGGCCAGCTCTATGGCTTCGAAACCCAGATCAGAAGTTGCTCGTATCGCCTCTGTCAAAGGCAGTGCAAACAAACACTGGCTGAAGAGAGAAATGGGATTGGTCAGCACAGGATCTCCTGATAAAATTCTGACTGGTACGGAGGTTTTGGATGATAAGCCCGAAAGAGGCTCCCTGGTGGCCTTAACATAGCAAAGGTTCACAGGAGAGTTCCGGTGTACGTAGGTAAAGATATAACATGGTCGGGGTTGATCAAGGCTGATCCCCTGATCAACCATTAAAAAGCCGACCATTAACCCGATTCCTATTTTTCGAACGGCCAGGAACGCATCAGCAGCGGAATGCCCAACAACGGCATAGCGGTACGCAAAAAATACTTGGTTTTGGACTCAGAAGGCATAGATTTGCGAACAGATTCACCCCTTCGACATACCCGCACCACTCCACTCGCTCGTTACAACATACATGGAGCACTAATGCTGACCGATGCACAGATATCACAATTCGATCACGACGGTTTTCTCAATGGTGGTAGGATACTGAACGACCAGCAGATTGAGGCTTTGAAGGACGAACTCGATGAGCTGCTGGCCCGCGGTCCCGATAGCTTTGCGGAGAACGATCCACGCCCCGTGCTGTTCCACAATATGACACGGGAGCACGATGCCGAGAAGTGCGTCTGGCAGATTGTGAATATCTGGGAAGTGTGCGATTCGTACAAGGCACTTACCCATCATCCGTTCATTGTGGATGCCATTAGTCGTTTGACGCAGGCCAAAGAACTCATGGTGTGGCATGATCAGATTCAACATAAACCCGCTGGCTATGGCGGTGTAACGGGGTGGCACCAAGACGCTCCCCTTTGGCCGATCATCAAGCCCATGACACCGGTCTCTGCCTGGGTAGCTCTTGATGACGCACTCGAAGAGAACGGTTGCATGTGGATGGTCCCGGGCAGTCATAAGTGGGGTAATCAGATTGAGTTCCTCAGAACCCAATCCGAATTGAAAGAGGTCCGTGAGTTCGGTGGCATTGAAGGCTTTGAGCCACCAGATAAGGCTGAAGTAACCACCGTGACGCCCAGGCCCTGGCCGGTTAAGGCGGGTGAGGTCTCATTCCACCATTCTCTTACGTGGCACGGGTCACCTTACAATCTCTCTGATATGCCCCGCCGCGCCATTGCCATTCACTACATGACCGGAGAATCGCGTTATGTGGCCAGTGGCAAACACGTGATGCAGGAATTTGTTCATATAGACGACGACGAATTGATGCGAAATGCCGGTGCGCATTTTCCCCTGGTATACCAGGACGGAGAAGCCGTATCGGTGTAGTAACTCTCAGCAGGCCAGGGATGTGCACGACCTTATGGAGCATTAGCATGCCCTGGCACTACAGTTAGCACATAGGAAACTCAGGAGTAACCATGGATGTCGTTCGTATAGGACTAATCGGCACTGGTGGAATGGGCAGCAACCATATCGGCTATCTGACCCGTGGCGAGGTGCCCGGAGCACAGTTGGCGGCAATCTGCGATACCAGCCCCGAACAGCTGGCAAAGGCCAGAACCTCGGTCGGTGAAGGTGTGCGGTCCTTCGAGGATGCAGAGGAGTTGTTCGTAGCCAATGTGGTCGATGCCGTGATCATCGCTACGCCCCACTACTTCCATCCTCCGTTGGCCATCAAGGCTTTTGAACACAATCTGCACGTGATGAGTGAAAAGCCCGCGGGAGTATATACCAGGCAGGTTCGTGAGATGAACGAGGCTGCCGGAAGGAGTGGCAACGTATTCGGGCTCATGTTCAACCAGCGAACATTGGGCCAGCATCAGAAACTCAAGGAGTTGGTTCAATCTGGAGAACTGGGCGAAATCAGACGTACCAATTACCTCATCACATCATGGTTTCGTGCACAGAGCTACTATGATTCCGGCGGATGGCGCGCCACATGGGCAGGAGAAGGCGGTGGCGTGTTGGCCAATCAATGCCCTCACAACCTTGACCTATGGCAATGGATTTGCGGCATGCCCACGCGGGTACGGGCATTCTGTGGATTCGGAAAATACCACAATATCGAGGTCGAAGACGACGTGACCGCATATGTGGAGTATGAGAACGGCGCCACCGGAGTGTTTATTACGACTACTGGAGAAGCCCCCGGGACGACGCGTCTCGAGATTTCTGGAGACAAGGGCAAGCTGGTTATGGAAGATGGTAATCTAACGCTCTGGCAAAATCGGACGCCTTCCGATCAGTTTTGCAGAGAGTGGAAGGGCGGCTTCGGAAGTCCTGAGACTTGGAAATGTGAGATACCTTTTACGGCAGGTGGAGAGGAGCACATTGGAATTACAAAGGATTGGGTCAACGCTATTCTCACTGGTAAAGCTCTCCTGGCGCCTGGAATAGAAGGTATAAATGGCGTGCAACTCTCGAATGCCATGTTACTATCTTCCTGGACTGATGATTGGGTCGACATACCGGTAGACGAAGATCTGTACTATGAACATCTGCAGGAACGTATAAAGAACTCGAGCGTGAATAAGGACCCCAGTCAATCGAATTCAATGGACGTGACCGGCACCTTTTGATCGGGTGTGCGAGGGCTACATCAGAGGCGAACTGACATCCATGCCCGCGGGACCGAGTGCGCATCACTCGACTGCGCCCTTCATCGTTCAAGAATGGGGTGCGGCCGCGCGCTCGAAATCAAGTTGCCAGAAGAGTAGGCGGCTGGTGGGAGACTCGTTGCCGAGTTTCAAAAGCGAATATCAAAGGGCGATATTCTGCACACAGAGTATCGTCCTTCCCCGAGAAGACGACATCTACAGTTGACAATCGAATCCTGACGTCCGCTCAATCGGCTTCCTCTCAGGAAGGCATCTCGGACGTCGTAATAGGTTTCGAACGACTGAAGAATCGCCTGTGTCAGATCAAGCCAATCCCTGCACACAGGTTACCTCAACCACGGATCCCCCGTCTTTGCCAGCCATCCATTGAGCTCCTGCACCAATTCCCTGACGGTCTCGGGACGCTCATCAGCTACATTCTCAAGCTGATAGGGATCACTCTGATTGTCGTGCAGCACATACCTGTCCGGCCGCCCTCTATCTCTATCGATAACAAAAGTGTACCGCCGCGTACGGACGCCACGCAGGCCGCCCTCTGGATACTCGGGGTCGACGTTCAGATAGAGTGCCGACTCCGGTCTCGTGTATTCGCTTCCTAGAAAGGCGCCTGAGAGATCTGTCCCCTCCACGGAATTGGGAATATCATCTGCACAACCCATCATAGTAAGCAATGTAGGCATCAGGTCAGGGGTACTCAGAAGGAGATCGTCGACACCAGCTTGGATGTGCCCCGGCCAGCGGATAATAAAAGGAACGAGCAGTGACTCGTCGTACCAGATCGTTTTACTATACCGTCCATGACTACCCATCATCTCTCCGTGATCTGACGTGAAAACCACGATGGTATCCTCCTTGAGTCCCTCCTCGTCCAAACATCGCAGCAATCGACCAAACTGGTCGTCGACCCCGGTAATGGCACCGAAATAGTTCTTGCCATGTTCCCGAGCAACATCGCCACCATGCTCACCGTCAAGATCCACATTCGGGCGCGTCAGAAGTGATTCACTTGAAGCTTGTCCATATTGGTCCACATATTTTCTCGGGACCTGTTCAAAGGGCATGTGAGGAGGATTATGGGAGATGATCAGTGAGAAAGGTTTGTCTGGATCCCTGTTGCGGGCGCCTGGATTCCGGATATAGTCTATAGCTACATCGGTCTCGTGCTTGACGGACCACTCACCAGGATCAATGCGCTCTTCTATCGTAGCACCCGTGCGCCAGTAATGGGGATCGAAGTGTTTGTCGCAGCAGCCATACGAGTACCAGAAATCGATTCCGTGCCGCCTCTCGGGTGTTGTGAATGAGTCCCAAACAATGCCATCTTCACGGGGTCCTTCGGTATACTCATGTTGCAGGGATGGGGGATCCAGATGCCACTTACCAATGTACCCCTGGCTGTATTCGTTGTCACAAAGCACGTCCGTAAAACACCGATCGTCTTCCCGCAGATAATTCATATGAGATACCGTATTTGAGTTGCAGTTTGTCAGAACGCCGTTGGAGTGCGGATACATTCCGGTCAGCAGCATCGCTCTGTATGGACTGCAGACGGGACGATTGCTTACCGTATTGGTAAGCGCCAGACTCTCTGTGGCGAAAGCATCGAGATTCGGTGTAATAACCGGATCCTGTCCTGCAAATCCGATCGCATGTTGGCGCATTTCATCTGGAAATACGAATAGCAGGTTAGGTCGCGTCGGCAAAACTGGCCTCCGTTCTGGGTGGAAGAGCTAGTGTAATGGCATTGGATCCCATATTCTTCACGTCGGATCTCGCACACAATTGGTGCCTGGCGTACGTCTGAGATTCTCTGGAACTCAGAGCGATATCGAATGGTTATAGTTAGGCAATAATCGTTCTATAATATATACGACGTCTGCCTGAAAAGATCTTGCATTGATGTGGTGTCTCCGATATTATGTCATATTGATCGAAAAACAGCTCAAATCTTCAGGCAGCATCCGTGCGCGCTCCCACGTGGGGCCCCGCATTCAGAAACGGTAATGAGGAGAACGGCATGAACTTCCGATATCTCGTTTGCATCACGCTCTCTATGTCACTGATGGGCTGTGGCGCTTACTCGGAATTGAAACCCAAGCCCCCCATCGCGTCCGCTGAAGGCGACTATATAGAGCTGACTAAAGCTCGTAGCGATGAGAAGATCGAGCAGTTTCAACTGAAAGCGAAGAAACAGTACTTTGTGGTGTTTCCCGGTCCGACGGTGAGTAATTCCTATCTCGTACTGCGCAACGACCAGCAGGCGTTAATGAGTACATACCTTACGGCAACCAAACCAAAGAAGAAAGGTGCCGGGACGAGAATGCGCGACATGAGTGAAGATACTGCTGGTGCCAGTGCCTTCGCTGTTTCCGGGGCGACCACATATTACTGGGTTGCGGAAACGGTAAGTCAAGATCTGACATTGACTCTCGATTATCGGTATGTACCCATATGGCGATACACCTTCGAGACGAAACGAGACGAGTTCAATGACCGACTCCGGCAGAATCAGATAGGCCGGGACAACTACCTGGCACTTGGCGGCGACTTTCATTTTGACACAGGCTATGACTACAACTCCGAGATAGGCCAGATCGATGCCGCAAACGTCAATCTGCAGTCCCTCGATTCTGAATTTAGGGATCTGGCCAGCGTGTTTCCCCCCGCCATTCTCAATTCCGATGACAGGGCCTATCAGGACTATACACAACTAAGACGCCAGCTTGATGACGAACTAGCATTTCAAAGCAACTATCGTGAAGTTCTGACCACCTTCCAGAAAGAATCCAGTTCCAGGGGTAATATGCAGGCATTCTTGAATCTGGCTCCGGATTTTCTGGATTTCCTCGGACGCGCCGATCAGTTGCCGGAAGGTGTGGTGCGGGAAGGTCAAACAGTTTTCGGGAATAGGCTAGGTGGCACCGTAGGTTTCCTCGAACAGCAGATCGCCGCCAGGGAAGACATCAATCCTATCCAGTTCAGCTTTAATCTGGACTCGGTGAGCGGCCTCTACCGGGCTTCCGGGCAGAATCCTCCTTCGCGATTCCTCGGTCTTGCGGGCTTCATCGGTAATTTCAATCGGGAAGCCGGGCGTGTGACGCCAGCATTGGAACGGCTTGCACAGGCCGAGACCTACGGAAATGCGCAGCACACATGGCCATCGAACACTCACTATAGCGAGGCGCTGGGGATTTTGTCTGAACTCAGCAGCCTGGTACCGAATACCGACAGTATCTCATTCGACGGCTACGATCACTTTCGATGTGTCTCACGCCTCAATGAGGAACTCAGCCGAATAGGCAGCCAGCGAACGCGTTTGAATCGTGACTACAACGAGGCTCAGGGCGTCGTCAGGCAGGTGAACGTGTTTCGGCCACGGCGCGAGTATCGCTCCGTGGTGCAGCTACTCACCTCGCATCGCCGGCTGGGCTTCCTGATGCAACAGTACAGTTCGGTAGATCAGTTGTCACTTGAGCAGCAGCAGACGGCCATCGAGGTAGCGCTTCAGGAGCAGGCCTGGCAGAATGCCGAGACTCAGTTGAGGGGTCTGTACGATGATAATGTCTTCCTCCGGCCCAATAGTATTGCAGGCACGAAGCGCGCCACGGTTGAGAGGCTGGAAGGACGATTATCTACGGCTGTAGAGTTAGGCTCAAAACAACGGGTCGACGCCTTTGTAGACGAGAATAAACTGTCCATCGATGGTGTGGAAGATCTGTACGTAGACCCCGTTTTTATGCCGGTTCACAAACTTACATTTACGTCTGGCGATGCAGCCAGTCTGGCACGAAGAAATGAAGATGTGCAAGGATATCTGGATAGCCTTAAGACTGATGTGTTTCCTGCGGCCGCTATTCCGGAGATATACAGGAGTTTCGTCCGAGATTTATCCAATCGCGGCGTTGAGAAAGCACGAGCGATCATTGTCCATGGCGCACACTACAAAGGCAATGACCGGCGTCTCAAGAACCTGGTCGCGGAGTGCGACCCATATACTCCGAAGTGGATTACGAAACCCACGGAATACCGAAAGATCTATGTACTGCCCACCTCAACAAATCAAAACGGTGAAAACCAATACCTGCTTAGATTGAATGTGCGCATTCCCACGGAAGCAAAGTTTCCGGTCTTCGATGTGAATTTAAGACTCCCTGAGAGTGTAGCTTCAGAAGCGACTACGCAACAGTGGTACGACTATATTACACTCAATAAGGAAGAGTTGAAACCACAGGGACGCTTTACGATCACGGCCCCTACTGCGTCGAACAACTACGAAGCACAACTGACGCCGGTTCAAATGAAGGCCAACGAGAATAACATCCTGGAACTTCAGTTCAGCCATCCTTCTTTCCAGGTTTTCGAAGTAAGCACCATGTCTCAGCGACCTATAATGAGGAAAGACTGATCGGTGATCGGCTCGCCTTCGTATAGCTGAATTGAGCTACAGACCGCTACCTGATCACATCAAAACCTGCCGAGGAATCCATGCAGAAAAATCTCCTTT
Organism: Candidatus Latescibacterota bacterium; assembly: GCA_018667995.1. Taxonomy (GTDB): domain Bacteria; phylum JAAXHH01; class JAAXHH01; order JAAXHH01; family JABIQT01; genus JABIQT01. The sequence goes on along the minus strand of JABIQT010000783.1, from coordinate 1,676 downwards.
ATGTCCTACCGGTTCTGGTCCTGATACTGCTACTGGTCATGTTTCTTTGGCCCGAAAACCTATCAAACAGAATCATCTTCCCGTACATTTCTCATCAGAAACCAATTCTTGATCCACACCTACCGGGTGCAGATGATCTATCCGATAAGTTGGACGAGGTCTTATTTGACGGTCTCTTCAACCTTGTTGCTACCCCAAGTGGGATAGCCTATGAAGACGGCCTAGGTGAATTGGTAGGCATTGATGACAGGAAGGTCGTTACCGTAAAACTTAGGACGGACGTAAAGTGGCACAACAGCTACGATATTTCGTTTGACGGCGCGGAAGTCTTAGTGGCCGATGCCAGCCCGGTTCCTTTTGTCGTCGAGGATCTGGCTTTTTCGCTACGGCGTATTCAACGTCTGGGGAGTTTATCTCGCGACAATATTATTGTCGCCCAAGCGCTTCAGTCGTTCGATTTCGAGGGCCCTGATGAGAGCAATCAGATACGATTTCGCTTTAAAACAGACCGTGACTGGCAGGATGACGAGATAAAGGAAATTCTCTCCTTCAAGATACTGTCACAGTCTTCCGAAATCGCCGCAGCTGAGCACAACATCGGCACAGGCTCGTATATGGTTACCCCGGCCATCGAAGAAAAGCAGGATACTATTGAATACTATAAGAATCCTGCCGGACTGGCTAACATCAATAGTGTGCTTCTGCAGCCGTTTATTGACAATAGTACGTTTACAACCGAGCTTCAAAACGCGCGTTTCAACGTTCTTCTAGGCACACCATTTGGTTCAATCTCGCCTATTCTTGAAGATTCGACCCAGTATTTCACGAAGTCAAATATCAGTACGACATTCTTCGCTCTACTTTTTAACACGCAGCGTGTCAATCGGGAGCAGCGACAGGCGATCCGGCAGTTCATCAGCAATAAGGTGCTCATGGATCGTCTGTACAAAGTCGGTACCGAGCAACAGCGTCATATCATCGACTATAAAGGCAATCGCGATAACTACGGTGACTACCTGAATTACAGCGTCTTCCCTTCTTCCTCTTACTTTGTAGACGAACAGATCGTCATGCCGCAGCGGGTACAGGGCGAACCAGATCTCTCAGCGCTCCCAGACACCATCCGCATCGTGGCTTCCTCAAATTTTGGGTATCGCGAAGAGTACAATGAAGTGATCGAAGCCTTGAACGATGAAGGTCTGTTCTTTGGAAAGATAAATGCCTCGGTCATCCAAAGTGCACAGATCCGTGAAGGAAACTACGATGCGGTGCTAGTAGCATTTACCGGTTATAAGAGCAATTTCCTGTTTGATCTATATGACATCTTCATGCGAGAACCTGATCTCGCCATGTACAAAGTCAATGTGGGCATCAAGATAAATGAAGATCAAACAGAAACTATCGACCCCGCCTCCTGGCAGGCCAACAACAACTTCTTCCGTCTTGATGGAGCTGCAAACACTCCCGAGTCGAACGATGTGAATAAGCTATTGGAATATATCCATGGCTTTATGTCTACAAGAGAGATCGGTGATAAGCAGGCCTATGCACAGTTCATAGATGAAACCGAACATGAAATGGCCCTTGGTGTCTGGCTCTTCTCCATGCCGTCATTGGCATATTTCAGTACCCAGTTTGAATCGGACAGCATCAACATGTACGGCGTCGCATCACAG
>JABIQT010000668.1 GCA_018667995.1 Candidatus Latescibacterota bacterium | reverse complement strand
CTTCGCTTTTAAGGCCGCGGAATGGGTTCTACGCTTCCGGCTCATCTTCTGCTCCTTTCGCAAACGTGCTAACGAACAAAATACAGAAGATGCCACCTAATTCCAGAGATCAATCGTCCGAACTACTGGGTCCACTTCAATTCATGTATGAACCGTCCATCCGGATTCCGCTGATTGTTCGATACCCCAGACTCGGAATATCGGGCGACGTGACCAATGCGATGGTGATGAATGTGGATTTTGCGCCCACAATCATTGATTTAGCCGGATTGTCCATTCCGGAAGGAATGCAGGGACAGAGTCTACGTCCGTACGTGCAGGGCAAGGTGCCCGCAAACTGGCGAAACTCCATCTACTACGCATACTACGAAGATTCCTGGCAGCTCCATGGCAGAGGTGACGAGGCGATGGCCGAACCCTACAGATACTTCACCCCCCATAGAATAGGACCGCATCGTGGCGTGCGCACAGAGCGATACAAGTTGATAGATTACTACGGTGAAGGGGACTATTGGGAGCTATTCGATCTGGAATGCGACCCCAACGAACTTCAGAATCGATACTACGATCCAGACTACGCTGATATTGTATCTCTGATGACCGAAGAGTTGGACAGATTGCGCAATCAGTATCGAGATATCTGACGGAAGACCGATTATGCGTACAGTTTGCTCCCAATTGAGAAGGGCTTAACTGGTCGGGATCTCGGACATCCCACCGGGGATACCTGGAATCCATGATAGCTGCCTTCACCTTCTCAAGACCGACGCAATACCATCAGCCTGTTTCCTTGGGAACTTTTCCTTTCACTGACCTGTAGAAGAACCTATACTTTCGCCATATCTGCTACGAATTTACATCTTGGATCAACTATGTTGAAGTTTGTGATTTTTGGTCTTCCCTGCTTGTTGGTATGCTTTTCATGTTTGCCATTTGTTAGTGGCGAATACAGCGAACGAACGGTTATGTCCGATTACGCGGAGGCAACGCTATCGGGCCACAGCCTTGCTGTTCACGTATCGTCGAACGACTTCACCATTCACAACTTGTGGGATGTGACTCGATATTTAGGGATTGGGATTCCTCTCGAGCGCTACTGGTCATTCTTCATAGAGACATTCCCGGAAAGTATAAAAAAGCAATCTACGTTCCGAACGGTCCAGGTCTCAGCCGACTTAGATAGCATTGAGCTGGTGAGTCGCTCGCTCGCACTGGAGTCCGATGCCCTGATTCTCATTGATATTCCCCGTAACGATCAGGTGATCTCTATAGGTGCGGAATTACCTGATTTCGTTCTATTCCTGAGAGAGTTCAGTATATTTCGCCGTTCAGCTGATGCTGGTAGAACCGTACTGAGGCCGGAGATTCCTGATGAACCGGATGATGTGCCGGGAAATAGGCGACCACGGACCACTCGTGATCCCGAGAATGAGCAGGTGCCTGAAAGCGACATCTGGTTTACGGGGATGAAATTCCCGAAGATCATCAATCAGTGCGTTTACGTTCTCTGGGACAATCGATCTGGCAGTATCGTATCGTACGGGGAAATAAGCGTAGGCGCCGGTGGCAGCAAGGATAGTCCCTGGGAGCCCAACCTCAACGCAATGGCACGCAAGATCATGCAGAAAAGCCCTTTCAGTCGCTGATCAAAGCCCCACATCGCTGGGGAATGTTAGGACATCCTTATGGATATAGTTGACCTGATGCTAATTAACGCATCTCAAATCATCACCTGTGCGTCACCTGGGGGGCCAAAGCGCGGTAAGGACATGCGTGTTGTGGACGCGATCGAAAATGGTGCTGTGGCTATTCACGAGGGTCGTATTCTTGATGTCGGAAGTACGCCGGATCTCTTGCGTCTGTATACTGGGATTCGGACACTGGATGCTTGTGGTCGGGCCGTTTGCCCGGGATTTGTAGATCCCCATACACATGCTGTTTTCGGCGGCGACCGGACTGCCGAGTTTGAACTCCGAATCAAGGGCGCTTCGTACATGGAGATAATGGCTGCTGGGGGCGGTATCGTCAACACGGTCCTGCACACGCGTCAGTCTTCTGAGGAGTCTCTCCTGGCAAAAGCTTCCTCTCGGCTGGATGACATGTTGGAGCTGGGCACGACTACGGTGGAGATAAAAACCGGATATGGACTGGACACAGCGACTGAATTGAAGATGCTAAGAGTAATAGAGGGGCTAGCCACAGAGCATCATTGCGATGTAGTTCCCACATTCCTCGGTGCCCATACTGTTCCTGAGGAGTACGGCGGAGATTCTGATGCCTACACCAAGTTCGTCATCCAGGAGATGATGCCTGAGGTCGTTTCCTGGTACCGCGAATCGTCTTTCGCGCAGGAATCGATTCCGATATTCGTGGATGTTTTCTGTGAGGATCATGCTTTCAACGTCGAACAGTCGCGGTCTGTGTTGAATGCCGGTATGGAGTCAGGCTTTCTTTCCAAAATCCATGTAGATCAATTCAATGATCTCGGCGGAGTCGAGATGGCGATCGAACTGGGTGTGATATCCGCTGATCACTTGGATGCAACTGGTCAGGCGGGGTTGGATAGGATTGCTCAATCGGGTACAATCGCCGTTCCACTCCCAGCGGTGAACTTCAATTTAGGTTCGTATTCGTTTGCAGACGCCAGATCCATGCTTGATGCCGGCGCGGCGGTGGCCCTCGCCACGGACATTAACCCCGGCTCAGCTCCTTG
>JABIQT010000551.1 GCA_018667995.1 Candidatus Latescibacterota bacterium | reverse complement strand
TTCGATCTGCCGGTCCCGCTCATCACTTGCTCCCAGAAAAATGGCGCCTGCGCCGTTCTTGAAGGCACTCTGGGATCCCAATGGGATGTGAATCATGTCAAGATTGATATCATGCTTGGCAAATCTCTCACGCAGTGATATGAGCGTGTTCGCAGTCCATTCGGACCAGGGCTCGGACGGAGTCTGGTCAACATGAAACACACCAAGCTGGGCGAGAACTTCAATATCGGTTTCATGGCGGCATTGGACCTGGGTTCCGATGTGCATCGTGTGGTATTCCTTCCTGGAATCGAATGCGTGTACGACAAGCGTAACGGCAGGCTGACCCGCGTTTCAGAATAGATGCTCGGTACATTCTGGACGCCGATTGAGGTGCAATAAGAATGCCTCACCTACCGTGGGCATGAGCAAGGCTACAGATTTTATGGAACAGTCTTTTACGTCTATACTGCATTCTTCAAAGCAGACCATGCAGCCACGGTGAGCCCGCAAAGTCCTGAGAGCGCGATGAACGGTCCGACTATATAGGAAATGTTGTACGCGACAAGTAGTGTACCCGAAACGGCAAACAGTGCCGGTAAAACAATGTCGGTCATGGGGATCAAAGTACGATGTGCTGTTTTTACAGCCACGTTGAGCTCCGGTCGTTAGATCAGGCCCGCGGATGCCAATGCATCCCGGATGGCTTCTTTTTCCTGCTCAGAGGTCGGCGTCATTGGCATACGCGAAACGCTCTTCGCTCGTCCCTGAAGCTCTAATGACGTCTTAATCTTGGCGCACATGTTGCGGCCTTCAATTGCCATCCAGATACGTAGCAGTTTATTATGAAGCTCCAGTGCTGTGGTATGGTCATCAGCCTTTACTGCATCCCAAAGTTGGACGCACAGATTGGGAGCGGTTGATAGGATTCCGGCAATGATTCCTGCGGGCTTCAGGACAAATGATGGATACATGAGACCATCGAGTGCGCTGAAGACGACGCCCCGGCCGTCCAGCAACAAAAGTAGATCTGCGAGGGAGCGCAGATCCTGCGCACTCTGTTTTACGCCCATGACGCCATCGACCTCAGTGATGATTTTTGTCAGCAGGGATGGTGACAGGTAAGACCAGGGCACCACATTGTAGATAAAGAGCGGCACGTCACTGGCATCGGCGATCGCGGCAAAATGCTGCTGCATCAACTCATCACTGGGACGGAAGAGGTAGTGCACGGGCGTTACCTGCAGTGCGGCTACGTCCAGGTCGGCCAATGCCCGCACCCGCTCGATAGCCTGACGCGTGCTGTCGACAATGATTCCTGCGACTACGGGTAAGTCACCGGAGACTTCGTCTACGGTGATCCTCACGAGGTGGCGAAGCTCCTCGGTAGTTAAGGTATGCCCTTCGCCGGTGCTGCCGCCCACGACGATACCGTGGACTTTCCCGACCTCGATCATGTAGCGTAAATCCTGACGCAGTGAGGCCTCGTCGATTTCCTCATTGACCGCGTCAAAGGGTGTGACCATGGGGGGCAAAATACCCGTCAGATCAGATGGTGAGAATGAGGGCATAAGTGGGTTCCTGTTGGGCTGAATAGTACGATAATAAGGCCATTTGAAAATGGGTGCTTCGGGGAAGCGTCATTCTTAGCCTAACCCCAACTTCCCGTAACAGCCAGAAAGGCATCGACTTCCTGTTGATTTGTGAATAATGCGGCGCCTACACGGATCTGGGTATCTCCTTCACGGAAGGAGACCCTTATCTTGGCATTTGCTAACGCCTTCTTGGCCATTTCCGGATCGGTTCCGTGTTCAAAGGCTACAATAGGTGAGCGGTTTCCTGCCGGCGTACGGACTTTGAATCCCTGCCCTGTCAGACCGTGGTGGAGGGAGTGCGCCAGGGCAACACAGTGACGCTCGATCTTCTCCACCCCCAGATCAAGGAGGTAGTCCAAACCGCCTCGTAACTGGTAGAGCGGACCGAAGGCCGGCGTAGCGTAGCCGAACTTGCGGGCGTCAGGATGAAATTCGATATCTTCCGCCTTCTCGTCGACCACATTTCGCCATCCTGCCCGATCCGGCTGAATCCGGTCCATCACCGATTCGCTCACATAGAAAACCGCCGCGCCAAATCCTCCCAGGAGCCACTTATAGTTACCTGCCGCAAAACAGTCCACTCCGGAAGCCTTGGCATCCAGAGTCAAGACACCGGTTCCCTGAATGGCATCTACGTAGAGCAGGGCATTTTTCGCGTGGGCGATATCGGCCAGCGCCTTAAGATCATGGCAGTAACCATTCTGATGGGACACCCATGAGACCGAGACGAGCCGTGTCCTGTTATTTACAAGCTTCTCGAAGGCCTCGGGAGGCGCTGCGCCCGCTTCGTTGTGCACCACACGAACGTCAATGCCGTGTTTTTTCGCCAGATGATGATAGAGCACGTACGTGGTGTCGTAGTGGAGATCGTCGACGACCACGTTATCGCCGCGCTTCCAGTCGATGGAATCGGTCACCACATTTTCACCTTCACTGGTGGTCGATAGAATTCCGATTTCTGACTCAGACGCGCCCACGAGGCGGCCAAACTTCTGACGAACCTCGGTTTCCACCTTCAGCATATCCCCCAACATAACCGGATCCCTGGCTTTGCGATCAAGGAAATCCTTAGCGGCCTCAACGGCAGGCGTGGGGGAGGGGGTGATATACGGGCTGTTCAGGTAGTTGATCTCATAGGTCACCGGGAAATCCTTGCGCACTCCAAGTGGATCATCGCCGGGAGGTGTGGGGCCGATATCATAGGTACCGGACTGTCCGCTACATGCCATTCCCGATGCGGCTGCAGCGGCCGAAACCATTCCTATAAACTCACGTCGAGATACATCCATATTCAGGCTCCAATTTAGTCATTCTGCAGGTGGTCATTTGTCTTTGGTATCGCTGGAAACGATAGGTGGTACACACAGCTCTGTCAAATGATTATCACCTTGACGCCATTACAACGGGCGGGCTATACTGAAATCTCCAAACAAAGTGCCGCCATGGCATGCTGGAATAGTGAATTTCGGGACACGAAAACACACTCATCCTTTAGAAAGAGATTCCTCTTATTGTAGTATTGTCGGGGGGGCTGGAATATATACCTGATGATGTCGTACCTCTGGATGTCTTGCTACATGGTTCGACTTCACCCGCCCGTGCAAGTCAACGTGTGATACCTAATGCGTGTAGAGACCACCTGGAGTTTATGATGAAACGACGTTTTGTCTTGAAGCTGCCCCAATGTATTCTGGCATGTCTCGCCCTGATCCTCCTTCCCCTGCAAGTATTCGGCAAGCAATCCCAGGTACCGCGCGGAGACCCGCAATACGTTGCTCCCGATGCTCGTCTGGAGATGCTGTGGAATGGCGGTCTTGCCTTGACGGAGAGTCCTGCCGTGGGCCCGGATGGAATGGTGTATTTCAGCGACATAACTGTTACGGCTGCCGCGAACGAAACCGGCATCGAGGCTGGTCATATCTGGAAGTACGATCCGGGAACCGGCGAGACCTCTATTTTTCGGTCTCCGAGCGGCATGTCGAATGGGATCAAATTTGACGCGCAGGAC
>JABIQT010000950.1 GCA_018667995.1 Candidatus Latescibacterota bacterium | reverse complement strand
ATGAAGGCGTCTGGTATGTCTCATCGCCGCGCCCCTTCAAGGGCTCCTTTCCCTTTCACAAACAGAATGCTTAGACCTCAATGAAAATCACTGGTATCAAAGCAGTTTATCCTCGGTGGCCCCGTGAGCCTGGCCCTGTCTGGCAGTCGTGCTTCTGGCAGGTCGTCGTCCGTGTCGACACGGACTGTGGTATCTCGGGTTATGGCGTCGGTGGCGGTGGTGAGCCAGCCGTGCTGGTAATCAACCGGCATCTACGGCATCATCTTGTGGGCCATGAGATTAATACGCCTGGCGACATTGCAGGAATCTGGGATGCGCTGTATCAAGCCTCCTCTCCATATGGCCGAGGCGGCATGGCCCTCATGGCTCTGAGCGGTATCGATCTGGCACTGTGGGATCTGCTCGGTAAAGCAGAGGGCAAGGCCGTTCACGAACTGATAGGGCCGCGCACCAAAGACCGGGTTCGCGCCTATGCCACAGGTCAGGATTTTGCGCTGGCGCGTGACAAGGGCTTTTCTACATTGAAATTCACACACAAGTGGGTTGACGATTCCGGATTCGACACCGCCGAGAAGATGGCAGCGCATGCGCGTGAAATTATTGGCCCAGATCTGATGTTGCTGGCCGACTGCTACATGAGCTGGTCCCCGACTGTCGTTCCAGAAATGGCCCGACGCCTGGCACCCTATAATATCTACTGGTTCGAAGACACCTGTACGCCGGATCACCTCCACGAACTCGCCGCGCTACGTCCTCTGATCAAACCCGTTCTACTTGCCGGAGGAGAGCACGATTTCTCCCATTTTGCCTTTGAGCGGATGGCTCGAGCAGGGGCGCTTGATCTTTGGCAACCCGACATAACCTGGTGTGGCGGCATCACGGCCGGTCTTCGCATCATGAACACAGCACGTGCCCATGGGATACCCGTAGTCCCCCATCGGGGAGGCGAGATATGGGGACTGCATCTGATCGTGGCCACAGATTGCGACGATCTGGCGGAAGCCCATTCCGATCAATGGATCACGGAAGGTGAAAAACTGTGGCTCGGTATGCCGCGAGTGGAGGACGGTTGCCTGAGGCCCAATGAGTCAGCTGGGTTTGGCGTAACGGTGAATGAGGACCTGCTGTGATCAAATGCGCTTCACGCACAGATTAGCCGATTGCGTCCGCTTGGTGGTTTTTTTGCCATTTTGAAATAGCCAGAATCTCATTGACATCCTGTATCTAACATCGTATTGAATGGGAGTCTGGTGAGACCGATTCTAAGGGCAGTGAGACGAATTCGGCCTATCAGTTTGCACCTACCTACATTAGTGAGTTCACACAGACACGAGTTACTCAAGCGCCGTTGTGTGACATCAAGAATTTGAACGCCTCACGAGCCCACATGTTTGGAGCAACAGTATATGTGAGTGTCGCCCGTTTTACGCTATGATTCGATTCGTTCCTGATCGCGTCGAGGTCTGTGATAGTCACCGTCTCCCAGAAAATATCCTCCATGAAGATTCTCACACTGATGCCCTATACGCCGGTCCCTCCCAATTTCGGTGGTGCGCTGCGAATTTACAATCTCCTCCAGCAGATGTGTGCGCGACATGAGGTCGACATACTCATGTTCGGTTCGGAATCATCCCGCAAGCCCGTATGTGACGCATTTAATCTTCCAAGCGACCGGGTTCATATTCTTGCCGGCTCGCGTTGGTTGAGTACCCAGAACTGGAAACGTCTGGGGCAGGCATATTCCCTACTCACGGGAAACTCGCTGACTGAACTCGCAGCCCGAAACGCACCGCTCCAGCGTATGCTCGATTCGCTGCTGTCACGCAATAAGTACGATCTACTTCAGCTTGAATTCCCGGTCATGGGATACTACCGGTTCGAATCGGATGCCATCAAAATCATGGACGCCCACAATGTGGAATACGAAATCCATCAACGAATCGCTGCTTCTGCTGATACGCGTATACGGCGGTTCTGGGCCGATTATGAGTGCCGAAAGTTTCAGCCCGAGGAGATTCAGATCTGCCGCGACCAGGATGCCATTCTGACGACCTCGCAGCGGGACAAAGACGCCCTCGACAAGGACGCGCCAGGCGTTCCAAAATTCGTTATACCCAACGGGGTCGACACGACCTTCTTCCAAACTGAATCCGATGCGACAGAACCAGAATCCGTTGTTTTCACGGGGGCTATGGACTATTTCCCGAACACGGATGGCATTCAATATTTCCTGGATCGGATTCTACCATTGGTTCGAAAGCAGATGCCCAACATCAAGGTTTATATCGTCGGTAATCGTCCCACGCCGCAATTGGTGCGGCAGGCGTCCGACAACGTCGTGGTCACGGGATTTGTCGACGACATTAGGCCTTTCGTGGAGCGGTCAAGCGCATATATCGTGCCCCTCAGGCAGGGCGGCGGCACGAGGCTGAAGGTCCTTGAGGCCATGTCCATGAGGCGCCCAATGGTCACGACGACAGTGGGATGCGAGGGCATTGATGTGACACACAATGAATCCGTGCTCATGGCTGATGAACCAGAATCCTTCGCACAGGCAGTTATATCGCTACTTGGCAATGAGGCGCTTCAGAAGAAACTGGTAAAGAACGCCTTCGAAATTGTACGATCACATTATGACTGGGACGTAATCGGTGTAAAACTCGAAGATACTTACGGGAAAATCTGCGAGGAAGCGCGGAGCTGAGATGTCTCAGGTCTGCAGGAAACTCATTTTACGAAGGCGATAGCCGTTCTACAACGCGCCAATGCCCCGGAGCCATCATGACTGAATCGCGAAAACTACATTTTCTGGTCGCGTCCTATATGGCTGGCGGAATGGGTACCATACATGACAACCTGTTCAGCATGATAAGCGACCGCGATGATATTGATGCGTCTGAAATACCCGTTCATCTCGAACCAGCATCCATGGGCGTGCCCTGGAGTAAAGAGTTGAAGTTCAGTCCGTCGCTGATTCCTGGTACTATTCGGAACTCAGCCATCACGCGTCAAGGTATACAAGAGTATGAAAGGCAGGGCATTCGATTTGATGCAGCCTACTATTCTCAGCATACAATTATCACCTTTCTACGTAGCTTCCGGAAGCGCGTGCCATTCTTGCTTGCCATGGACGGAACGCCTCTATTCTACCACAAATATGGACTCTGGTATGCACATCCGTACTTTGAACCCGAGAGCATAACCGCACGGGTTAAGCACCGCATCACCAAATCCATATATCATCAGGCTTTCCACCTACTACCGTTGTCAAACCTCGTCAAACAGTCCTTGATGGAAGACTACGGCATACCAGAAAATCGTATCACTGTGGTCCCCCCACCCATAGATCTCCGATCCTGGCTCTGTCCGGAACGCACGTCCGCCTCCCAGGCAAACAGACCTATCCATGTGCTGTTTGTCGGAACTGAGTTTTCCAGAAAGGGAGGAGATCTACTGGTGAAAGTCGCTACCAGCGATGAATTCAGCGAGGTACACTTTCATTTTGTCACGAGGAACTACGAGGGACCGGCATCGGACAATATCCACGTCTACGCCGATTTGCAGAGCAACACAGAACCACTGCTCGACCTGTACCGTACTGCAGATATTTTCATCCAGCCGACACGGGCAGATACCCATTCGGTGGCAGCCCTTGAGGCCATGGCTATGGGCCTGCCCGTCCTTGCCACCAATGTCGGTGGCATCGCGGATATCATCGTCGAAGGTGAGACGGGGTATTTCATCCAAATGGATGACGTCCAGAATATGTCCGATCGTCTCCGAGATCTGGTAGAAGATCCTGCACTGCGTCTCAGAATGGGGCAGAACGGGCGTAGTCGTGTGGAAGAACACTTCAATTTACAGCACATATCGGACAAGATCGTCGCTCTGTTGAAGGATGCCTCAGCAAGTCGGAGTTAGGAGAGAGAACCTATCGTCAGGCCTTTGGCCCGAACGGCTATCCCCTCAATGCCTCCGGGTTCAACCCTCGGAGATCCTTACGCACAAACAGGCCATCTTGGCGGATCACCTCACCGTCGAAGGCAATTTCTCCCCCACCATATTCCGGTGTCTGTATCATCACCATGTCCCAATGCACCCCGGATCTGTTTCCATTGTCAGCGTCCTCGTACGCTTGGCCGGGGGTGAAATGAAACGAACCAGCGATCTTTTCATCAAACAGAATATCCAGCATCGGCTCTGTGATGAATGGATTGAAGCCTATGGCGAATTCCCCTGTATATCGGGCACCTTCGTCCGCATCCAGGATCTCGTTTAACCTGGCGGTATTGTTGCACGTGGCCTCGATGATCTTCCCATCTTTGAACCGTAGACGAATATCAGTGAATGTGACGCCGTGGTAGAGTGTGGGCGTATTGAACTGTATGACACCACTCACCGAATCTCTGACGGGCGCAGTGAAACACTCGCCGTCTGGTATGTTGCACTCACCTGCGCACGGGATCGCAGGTATGTCCTTGATGCTGAAGGAAAGGTCTGTACCGGGTCCTTTGATGTGTACCTGTTCCGTAGACTCCATTAACGCCTTCAGTGGTTCAATGGCGCTGGCCATGCGACCATAATCCATAGTGCACACGTCGAAATAGAAGTCCTCGAAAGCCCCCGTGCTCATATTCGCTTGCTGTGCCATGGATGCGAGTGGCCATCGGAGTACAACCCATTTGGTATTCGGCACTCTAATATCTAGATGAACCGGCTGCAGCCATTTCTGATCATACTGCTTCATGGCTTCCGCAGAGACGTCAGACAGCTCCATAACATTGTAGCTTCCGCGCAGTCCCATATAGACATCGACCTGCTTCATCCGATACGCTTCATAGTCGCCCGCAAAAGGTACAGAATCGTCTTGAGCCATAATAAGTTCGCGTTGTATACGCTGATGTTTTATGGAGACTAACGGAGTACCGCCAGCCTCGCGAATCGTCCTGATAAGTGCGATCAACATCTCATCGGGAATATCGAAGCCTTCGACCAGTACACGCTCTCCGGACTGTACGCGTGTAGAATGGGTGACCAGTACATGTGCCAGTTTTTCGAAACGTGGATCTCTCACTCTAAGCTCCTTCTTATGATAGTAATTGTGGTCCGTTAGGTTTTGTCTTCCGGAGGATACCGAATACTCCACATTCCGGTGTCAACGATTCATCAGATCGAATTTCCAACATCCGGTAGTGCGATCTCGCTCACGTTGCCAGCCCCCGAGACTTCGAGCAGGATCGACTGATGCGGCCGAAATGAGAGATTCACGTTCCGGGTCGATCCACCAATATTTAACTCAATGGAACGATCAATCACTTCTGTCGATCTGAATCCCTCGTAGGGCATTGGATACTTTATGCGCCGCGTGTCGGGATGGGCCAGAAAAATGTGGTATCCATTGTCCACGGTGCGGCACCAAAATTCGGGCATCTCCTGTCCTGCCATGAGGGGTGGATGACGATTCAAGACATCGAAGTCCGTCGAGACGGATTTCTTGGACAATAGTCGGACAAAGTCCTCATCAAATGTTACTGAGGGATTGTGGCCCGGGCACCTCGGTCGCGAAGACACGCAGAT
>JABIQT010001108.1 GCA_018667995.1 Candidatus Latescibacterota bacterium | reverse complement strand
TCTACTGAGGTGTCAAATGATGCGGCTAATCGCGTTCTGGGCTGGCCCGCGTAGGCCTCGTAGCCATTCTGCCCGAGTCTCTGGCGTATTGCCTCTGAGAATTTGACGAAGACGAGATTTCCCTCGGTTTTATGGGATAGCTCAATCCCTGGAAGTAGTTCTAATCCACGGGACAGGCGCTTGGCCATAGCGTTAGCGTGCGCTGCGTTACGGTGCCATACCTCGTTTCGCATATAGGTCTCCAACTGTATTGAGATAAAACGCATTTTGGCAAGCAGGTGTCCGCCTCTCTTGTGACGGTACATAAATCCTTGAGCCAGTTCCTCCCGGAAAAAAACAACTGCTTCAGCACACATGGCACCGTTTTTCGAAGCTCCGAAGCTCATGGCGTCGGCACCACATTGCCAAGTCATTTCAGCCGGGCTGCAGTCCAAAGCCACACATGCGTTGGCAAATCGAGAACCATCGATATGTAAGTAGAGCCCACTCTCATGGGCGATATCAGCAAACTCGCGAATCTGATCGAGAGAATAGGTTACCCCGGCTTCGTTAATTTGCGTGATACTGATGACTGCCGGTTGCACCTCATGGGGATTGCCTACATGTAGACTTGATATGGACGCTTTGAGGGATGTGACATCAATCTTTGCATGTTGCCCCGGAAGCGTGACCAACTTGGCGCCTCCGGTATAGAACTCAGGTGCACCACATTCGTCAACGGCCAGATGAGACGACTCGTGGCAGAAGACCGCGCCCCAGGATGGACACAGCGCTGCCACCGAGAGTGCATTGGCCGTCGTGCCAGTGAACACCGGAAATGCCGTTACCGGTGTTTCAAAGAATTCGTTGAATGTTGCGTTCATCATTTCGGTAGCGGCGTCATTACCATAACTGCTTGCAGTACCGACGTTTACCGATAGAATGGCATCCATTACCTCAGGGCACACTCCCGAGATATTGTCACTTCCGAATAGCATGCATGCTCCTTTCTGAATTTGTACTTACAAAATATGTGCGCACTCTCAATGACGCAATGAGGGATACCAGTGTACGGATCTCTGTGTGCGGAGGCGCATTTGCAGCTATGGAGCCGAGTACGTGGATTGAGCTTAAAGTGAACGGCGGGGTATTCGGACCCATTGAATCCAGATGTTACCGCACGCCGGTGACGACTCAGTTCAAGGGGGCGTTGCATTGCGAGAGCAGGATTTTCAATTGACGGTCCAATTGGTCCGCCATATTATCAGTCGGTCTTATACCTCAATCTCTGCGAATACGAATTCAGATAAACAGGAGTTGTCCATGTCCATCAGCCGCGAAGAGTGCCTCAAGCGATTACGTGATACAGTTTCACAAGGGAAACCTATTATTGGTACAGGAGCAGGCACCGGGCTATCCGCAAAGTGCGCGGAGGCAGGTGGGGCAGATATTATAATTATCTATAATTCGGGACGTTACCGAATGGCAGGACGTGGATCTCTTTCAGGCATGATGCCCTATGGCGATGCGAATCAGATCGTCGTGGAAATGGGATCCGAAGTGCTTCCGATTGTTACGGATACGCCCGTTTTGGCCGGCGTTTGTGGAACTGACCCCTTCCGGTTGATGCCGGTGTTTCTGAGACAACTGAAAGAACAAGGATTCTCGGGTGTTCAGAATTTCCCGACTGTAGGTTTGGTAGATGGAGTTTACCGCCAGAATCTTGAAGAAACGGGTATGGGTTATGATCTCGAGGTGGAGATGATAGCAGAGGCCCACCGAATGGACCTACTTACCTGCCCTTACGTGTTCAACGAAGAGGAAGCTCGGAAGATGGCGCAGGCGGGAGCTGACGTACTGGTGCCGCATATGGGACTCACAACCAGCGGGCTCATAGGTGCCCATACAGCCCTGACGCTGGACGATGCCGTGCAGCGTGTGCAGGCCATTCGCGATGCGGCGGTATCCGTGAATCCGGAGATCCTGGTTCTCTGTCACGGTGGCCCCATCGCCGAACCCGATGACGCCAGGCACGTGGTCAACGGTACTACAGGGGTAGTAGGTTTCTTCGGAGCATCCAGTATAGAACGCTTGCCCACAGAACGTGCTCTTACCGCTCAGGTGGAAGATTTCAAGAATATCAACGTTCAGTAACGAGTGAATCGAGGGGTTGTCGTCTGGGATGTATAGATAGTCCCGGTTCACCACCACAGAGGAACTAAAATATGTCACATCCGGGAATGCGTTTCATAGAACCTGACGATGTGGAAACGATGATTTTCGATTGGGGCACGATCAAGTGGTTCAGCGAACCGCGCGTTACTGGTACTGAACAGTTTACCATGGGGGTCGTCGTGCTGGAGCCGGGCAAGGGACATGAGCGTCACAACCACCCGGGTGTGGAGGAGATCCTTTACTACATTTCAGGTGAAGGCGAACAGATGGTCGAAATAGACGGGCACCAGGAAAGGCAACAGGTCAGACCAGGAATGACATGCCACATACCTGCTGATGTCTATCATGAGACCATCAATACAGGTTGGGAACCCATGCGAATTATCGCAGTCTATGCGCCCCCCGGACCTGAAGCCCTGTTGAGGTCGCTACCGGGATGCCGGATTCTACCAGCCGGTGAACTTCCGGATTAGCTCCAAATGCCCTGAAAACACAACAGCCCTGACCAGTCACACCGGTCAGGGCTGTTTGAAGTGGACCCGGTAGTTCGGACGATTGTTCTCTGGAATTAGGTGGCATCTTCTGTATTTTGTTCGTTAGCAGGTTTGCGAAAGGAGCAGAAGATGAGCCGGAAGCGTAGGACCCATTCCGCGGCCTTAAAAGCGAAGGTAGCTTTGGCAGCTGTTCGCGGTGAAAAGACGTTGGCAGAATTAGCTGAGCAATTTCAGGTGCATCCCAATCAGATAACGACGTGGAAGAAACAATTGCTCAGTAGCGCCCAGGATGTG
>JABIQT010000510.1 GCA_018667995.1 Candidatus Latescibacterota bacterium | reverse complement strand
TGGGTCCCCTCCCACGCCATGGGGAGGTTTACGGAATTCATTCCATCGACTCTGACGCTCCCTTTTTTGAAACCGCCGCCGTTGACCGAATGGCTGGCCAGAGGCGCAGCCGATGGCTTTTCGGGCGCGACTCCGCTTGCTTTGATGAAGTTCGAGAATATCTCCACCGATTCCATTCAGCTCCTTCTCGGAACTACGGCGGGGTCGGCCGGAGAGACATCAGCGCTGCTGATTCTCATTTGCGGTATTTACCTGATTTTCCGAAACATGATGGACTGGCGCATCACCTTCAGTATTCTGCTCACGGCCTTCATTGTGTCTGGTGTGTTTTTTCTGATTGATTCGCAAGTCTATCCGACCCCCTGGTTTACCCTCTGTTCGGGCGGCTTGATGCTGGGTGCGGTCTTTATGGCCACCGACATGGTGGCCTCCCCGGTTACTCCACTAGGCATCTGGGTGTATGGCGCACTCATTGGTTTAGTCACAGTCATCATTCGTCTTTACGGAGGCCTTACCGAGGGTGTCATGTATGCAATTCTGCTTGGCAATGCCTTTTCGCCGCTCATCAGCGCCGTGACCCAGCCGCGCATTTATGGAACCGGAAAAGTGAAAGGAGTGGCATGAACCAGGACACGTCATCCCTCCCCCAGCCTATGCCGGCCAGTAGCCGACTGATCATAACGCTCTGCCTCATTGCCATGATGTCCGGGTTTCTGGTGGTTCTCACCTTCAATGTAACCGAACCGAGGATAACCCAGAATAAACAAGAAGCGCTGGAGCAGGCGGTCTTTGCTGTGCTTTCCGATGCCACCGTCCGTTCGAACTATCTTCTCGATTCGTCCGGTTTAGTGGCGTTGCCCGACGAGGATTTTGCCAGGGCCAATGTTTATGCAGGATATAATGAGGCCGGTGAAGTGATCGGGGTGGCCATGGAAGGATCCGCACGGGGGTATCAGGACATCGTCAGAATTCTCTACGGTTATTCCCTGGAAAAGGAATGCATTATCGGCGTGACGGTTTTGCAGAGCACTGAAACCCCGGGTCTTGGAGACAGAGTGGAAACCGACCTGGGGTTTCTTGCTAATTTCGATTGCCTGGATGCCAGTCTTAATGAAGACAGAACGGCCATGCGGAACGAAATCGTCACGGTCAAACATGGAAAAAAAGTCCACCCGTGGCAGGTTGACGGCATCTCGGGAGCGACCATTACTTCCAAGGCCGTCGGCAACGCATTGCGTGGGAGCACCAGCCAAATGCTTCCTTGGCTGGTGAAGAACAAAGCGTCCTTAGACAGGAAGAAAATGAGTTCTAAAACGACAGGATTGCATTGATGACCAGAGACCCGCGAACCCCCGAGGCGCTTAGCTGGGACACCTTCATACAAGGCTTATGGAGGGAGAACCCCGTGTTTGTCATGCTACTCGGTCTTTGTCCGGTATTGGCGGTAACCAATACGGCCATGAATGCCCTTAGCATGGGTTTGGCGACTACATTTGTCCTCCTATGCTCGGGTGTTCTGGTCTCGGTATTGCGCAACCTAATCCCGAGGCAGGTCCGGATTGCCTCCTATATCATTATCATCGCCACGTTTGTGACCATCGTCGACTATGCCATCCAGGCCGTCAGTCTGGATCTCTATAAGGCATTGGGCGCATTCATTCAGCTCATCGTGGTCAACTGCATCATCCTTGGCCGGGCGGAGGCTTATGCGTCGAAGAATCCAGTGGTGAGCGCCTTCGTCAATGCCCTGGGAATGGGTCTGGGCTTTACCTTTGCTCTGCTGTGCCTAGGTGCTGTGCGAGAGGTGCTGGGCAGCGGCAGTCTTTTTGGATTATCCCTGTTCGGACCCGATTTTCAGCCGTGGGCCGTATTTGTATTACCTCCAGGAGGCTTCTTTGTTTTGGCTTTCTGGTTATTCCTGTTTGCTGTGGTTCGAAAACGACTGAAAGTGACTGAAAGCTCAATGGAGGAAAGGACGAATGCAGCCTGATTCTCTGAGTTTCATTTTCTTAAATGCCTTCATCATCAACAACTTTGTTTTGGCGATGTTTCTTGGATTGTGTCCTTTTCTGGGCGTTTCCGGAAAGATCAAGACAGCCTGGAATATGGGTCTGGCAGTCATCTTTGTCATGCTGGTGAGTTCGACTTGCGCTTACGCCATCAATTTCCTTTTGATCCGCTACCACCTGGAATTTCTACGCCTGATCTGTTACATCGCTGTGATCGCTTCGGCCGTACAGTTAGTCGAGATGGCCATAAAAAAATGGAGTCCTGCCCTCTTTCGAACCCTGGGTATCTTCCTGCCTTTGATCACTACTAACTGCGCTATCCTGGGCGTGGCACTGTTTCAAACCCAACGCGACTATGATTTTTTCCAGTGTCTGGCGTTCAGTCTGGGCGCCGGCGCCGGTTTTACCCTGGCTTTGATGCTGATGGCAGGACTCAGAGAGAAGCTCGAGCTGGCGGACGTTCCAGATGTGAGCATGGGGGCGGCTCTCAGTTTAGTGATTGCCGGTCTATTGTCTCTGACTTTTATGGGATTTGCAGGATTGGGAGGATAGGATGATGGTCACGTACGCCGTTTCAGTATTAATCATCCTCGGAGCATTTGCCGGATGGGTGGGAATACAGCACCTGGCTCGTGCCACAGCCAACCGGCATTCCGAATTTGGCCCGTCTCGTGAAGAAGTGGGAGGTTGCGGTTTGTTTTGCCTGTGTCGGGATCGGCAATCGTGTAGCAAGCGCGCGTTATTTGCTTCCGATGATGGAAAGAGCAAAGAAATCAACCAGGAGAAGAAAAATGAAAACATCTGAGTTCGATATCAAACATCCCTACCAGGCAACCATCACGAGGTCGGAACGGATCACTGATGAAAACACCGATGAAGTCCGCCACATCGTTTTGAACGTTGCGGATGCTACTTTCCACTACATTGAAGGCCAAAGCATTGGAGTTCTGGTTCCGGGTCCCCACGCATACGGCAACGAGAATCATTTTCGGCTCTATTCAATTGCCAGTGCGCGGCAGGGCGAGAACCAGGACATGACCGAGATTTCAATCTGTGTCCGCCGTTGCTTCTACATCGATGAATTCAGCGGCGAGCGATTCCCGGGGGTCGCTTCCAACTTTTTGTGCGATAAGCAGCCCGGAGATTTCATTCAGCTCGCAGGCCCCTACGGTCGCCACTTTCTGCCCCCCCGCGACAACACCTGCAATCTGTTGATGATCGGAGTCGGTACGGGCATTGCGCCCTTCCGGGCATTCATGAAGCACATCTATGAGGAGCGCAAGGTTTGGAGGGGCCAGGTACGGTTATTTTATGGTGGGCGCACCGGGCTGGACCTGCTTTACATGAATGAAAAGAACGGAGATCTCAGCCAGTATTACGATCAGGAGACTTTTAAGGCGTTTGAGTCTCTAAGCCCCAAGCCCCACTTCGACGAGCCTGAGGAAGTGGAGCAGACCTTAAAGGATAACGCGGAGGAGGTCTGGAATCTTGTTCAAGATCCCAAAACCTTTGTCTATGCATCCGGTCTTTCTCGATTGGAGGTATCCATGGAAAAAGCACTTACTGAATTTGCCGGTTCCTGGGATGCCTGGAAGAAACTCAAACAAGAGATGGTCGACAAGGGACGCTGGGCAACCTTGTTCTACGATGACCCCCAATGGACTATTCCCGATGACGTCGCTGACGAGGTCATCACTATGCTCAAGGAAGAGGAGAATCTCAGTCATGAGTAATGGCTGGGACTCAGCTGTTTCTTCACCGGGAATTCAGCCTGTGAGAAGCCGGCGGTAGAACGGCCATGAAACGAATTCCAGTAAGAGTGTAATCGCGTATGCGGCAGGGACAATTTGCGTCATGGCACCCATTCTAAAATCGTTGTTACCAGTCGGATTATTTACATTCTGCTGTTTTACTCTTTTTGACTGCAGCAACTCCTCCTCTCCCCAAACTGTTGACGGTCCCCTCACGGTATCGGGCTCCACGATGGGGACCTATTTCAAGGTCACCGTCGCCTCGCTTCCCCAATCAATTCACAAGAATGAATTAAGAGCCTCCATTGAAGACCTTCTGGAAAAGACCAACGCTCAGATGTCCACCTATATTCCAGACTCTGAACTCTCTCGCTTTAACCAGTACGAGAAGACCGACTGGTTTCCAGTTTCATCCGAAACGGCTCTGGTAGTAGAGGAAGCGCTCAACATTCACAGTCTGACCGAAGGCGCATTTGACGTAACGGTAGGACCTCTCGTAAACCTTTGGGGATTTGGCCCTTCCGGCGGAAAGGGGGAGATCCCAAGCCAAGAAGAAATCAACACCACTTTGGGGAAAGTGGGATCACATCATCTGCAATTCCGTCTGGCCCCACCGTCCCTAAGAAAAAATATCGTTGACCTCTATCTTGATCTGTCTGGAATTGCCAAGGGTTTTGCCGTTGATCTTCTGTCAGACTACCTGGAATCCATAGGAATCACAGACCACCTTGTGGATATAGGCGGAGAAATGAAGGGCAGAGGACAAAAAACGGGAGGTGTGCCCTGGAAAATTGCTATTGAACGTCCTGTGATAGATAAACAGGAGATTCAACAGATCATCAACCTGAGCAATCAGGCGATCGCCACGTCGGGAGATTACCGTAACTATTTTGACAAAGATGATCAGAGGTATTCGCATGAGGTCGACTCAAAGACAGGGAAACCCATCCGACACGTCCTGGCATCGGTTACGGTATTGGATTCCTCCTGTATGCGGGCAGATGCCCTGGCCACAGCTTTCATGGTGCTTGGTCCGCAAGAGGGGTATCGACTGGCTGAACGAGAAGGCCTCTCCGCTCTATTTATCATTAAGGGAGAGGATGGATTCTTTGAGAAGGCAACGACCGGATATAGGAATCTGACCAGAATTGAGAAATGAAGCCAGATAGACCTTGTTGCTATGATACAAGGCCGTCGTATAGTGTCCTCTCGAACGTTGTCATGATATCAATGGCCTTCTTATCGTAGAACGGCAGCAGCTGGAGCAACAGCACCACGCCGATCCCATTCGTTGGATCGATCCAGAAGTGTGTGTTCCGGATACCGGCCCAACTCAATGTGCCGGGAGGACGGCCGCCGGCGCTCTGCCCCACACTCACCTGAAAGCCGAGTCCAAAGCCATCCTTGCTCGCCCCGAGAGGAAAGGCCCTGGACTTGTAAGGGAGCGTAGACGGCTGCTCAACCACAGTGATGTCCTCAAGCTGGTCCCGAGCCATTTCAGAGATTGATGTTTCACTAAGCACTCTGGTCCCTCCGCGCTCTCCTCCACCCAGGATCAATTGAACAAAGCGGGTGTAGTCATTGGCGGTTGATAACAGTCCATAATCGCCACGGACTATGGCGTGATATTGATCCGGTCGCGGTTGCCCCTCCATTCCTGTATCAGTACGCTGGTATGTCGCGACCAGCCTGACATAATTCTCATCGGCGAGGTCAAAGGATGTATCCGTCATCTCAAGGGGATCGAGAATACGTGAAGATAGAAACTCAGGGAGTGACTGTTCTGAGATCTCTTCAATGATCCAGCCAAGGAAGGCTGTACTCATGCCGTACGTCCATCTGACGCCCGGATCGTGCAGAATGGGGTACTCGCGCGCAGGGATAGATGAATTACTGGAGATTTCAAGGACTTCGGGGCTCGAAAATGCGTACCCAAACCCAGAGGTATGACGAAGAAGATCCCTGATGGTGATGGGGCGCGAGGCAGGTCGTGTTATTGCCGATGAATTGTCGGTGTCGACACTTACCAGGACCTCACGGTCTGCCAGTTCGGGAAGATAATCAGAAGCCGGATCATCGAGGGACAGCAAGCCCTCTTCTTGCAGGATCATGATCCCGAGAGACGTGATGGGTTTCGTCATGGAGAAGATCCGGAAGATAGCGTCTAGCCGCATGGCCTCTGTACCCGCCGAATCCATGACACCAACAGCATTACTGTAGAGGATGCTGTCGCGATCAACCACCATGGCAACCGCACCTGGGACTTCGCCTGCGTCTACCGAGGATCGAAGGACGTCATCAAGCGCCGCACGCGTATGATCATTCACAAGCAGTAACTCCGTCCCGTACCGCCGCCCACTGATAGGAGAAATAGGAGGGCAAATCCGAGTGCTCGCATTGATTGTCTCTCCTGTTACGTATTTAATCGAGTTTGCCCTGTTTCACGGCAAACGCCCCTTAAGTTGCACGTCATAGCCAGATAGGAGAAGAAATAAAAACCCATTGGATCAAAGCGTTAGAAAGACGATTCCGACCCTGTTAAGGCTGTGACGCTCCAACGCATGGTTGTACGTACGGCCGACTACGCTCTCCAGCTACTACTATCGTCAGCGTGCTGTCTGCTACTTACCTTTTTTTCCGCCCGAATGGATCCAGAAGGAGACAATAGCGGCAAAACGATGCCGTCCTATCGATCATAGTTGGACTCATGGTATTCATTTTTTACCTCAAACAGGTCCTATTACTTCAATATTTGCCCTTCAGCACGTGGTTATCAGCCGACGTATACGGCCTTATGCACTCCTTGAGAGTTATAATGAAGAAACTTGGATAGGTGGCAAAAAGAGGAACCTCCCGTTTGTCCAAAGCAAGGCCGTTCTAAGCGCTTGTCTGATCTGAACTTGCGCGGATCTGTCAGGGTTCTGCTGGGTAATTGCATTGGGGGCAGGCGGCGAGGTTTCGGAGTTCAATACCCCCCCTCCATAGCAGTATTGACTTGATAACGATCTGACTCGCGAGGTGTGTTGAATTCTACCTCTATCTCGGATTCTTGATTGGGCAAACATGCATACACTTTTTATGCGCATGAGAGCCCCGTTTAACTGGCTCACGCTCGCGTTCATGCTTCCGTCACAGATCCAGAAAACGAACGCCGCTAACAATACAACCCATCTAGGACTTGTTCAACGCCTGATCCAGGTCCTGTATTATGTCATGCGGATCTTCCAGCCCGACAGAAACACGCGTGTAGTCAGGCGGGATGCCCTGGGCCGGATTACCTGAAACACCGTGCCCGAGCACCAGGGTTTCCACATCGCCGAGACTGAACCAGGGCTTGCACATTCTCAGCGCTTTTCCCAGAGCTTCATGATCCACCTCTGGTTTCGTGCAAAAACCAAGCATGCCGCTGAAACCACGGAGGTATTTGATGCCAGTTTCATGATCAGGATGGGATGGCAGACCCAGATATCGAACCTCGACAATACGAGGATGCTGTTCAAGAAACTCAGCGACTTTCTGAGCACTGGCGCAATGTCGTTCCATTCTGAAGGCCAACGTTTTCAAGCCGCGATGTACGAGAAAAGCGTTCATAGGCGCTAGCACACCGCCCATCAGGATTCGCATCCGATGAATCTGCTCGCGAATCCTGTCATTCCGCCCCACAACAACTCCAGCCAGAGCATCGCCGTGCCCGGCCATGTATTTTGTCATGGAATGCAGCACCACGTCCGCGCCGTAGTAGATCGGCTGTAATAGATATGGCGTCAGGAACGTATTGTCCACAACCGCCAATGCCCCCGCTTCGTGTGCCAGATCAATGACGGCTTTCACATCGATGAAATCCATGGAGGAATTGGCATACGGTTCGAAGTACACCACCCGGGTCGGCTGCTTCAGCGCCTCCCTCAGCGCATCCAAATCGCGCAGGTCCACACGTACCGTATCAACGCCCCATTGATCAGGCAGATCATCATCGAGCCACATGCTTGCACCCGCGTACAGACACCGATGTCCGATAATGCGGTCGCCCTGTTTGAGAAGTCCAAAGAAAACCTGGCTCATAGCCGCCATACCGCACGACGTGGTCATGGCCCATT
>JABIQT010000775.1 GCA_018667995.1 Candidatus Latescibacterota bacterium | reverse complement strand
ACTCCGACACAGTGGACTGCAGAGAATTTCCCGAATCCATTCAACAGCGAAACGTCAGTGATCTACCATATTCGACGAGCTGGCACGATCCGACTCGAAGTGTTCGATATCAATGGCCAGCTGATCAGGTCGCTTGCCCAAGGATACCATGAGCCCGGCAGGTATAGAATCGCTTGGGACGGAAGGTCGAACGACGGTCTTACCGTATCGTCCGGAGTCTACCTAGCGGTGCTTGAATCGAAGACAACCGCGGTAACCCGTAAAATGGTCCTGATCAAGTAGGCAAGGGGCGACATGAAGAAAGGGGCCGTCATTTGGGTATTTTTGCTGCTCCCCGCAGGAACCCTCCACGCAGGCCCACCACCTGGGTCTGTTCTTGTTGAGATTCACGTTGTAGGCGCACAGGGACTGTACGGATGGAACGTCGATCTATCATTGCCCGATCCTCCTCTCACGTATTTACCAGGTAGCTTCAGGGCTAGTGGAATCATTCCAAGTCTGAGATCGGGGATTCTAGCTGCAGCAGGGAATGTGTCCGTTGGCGGCCAAGCTACCGAGGCCGAAGCCGTAGACGCACAGAACAATCTTCTTGGCACCATGCGATTAACGCATAGCGGGCCACTTGAGTTGAGTTTCGTCATCGTCACTGAATTCTCGCTGTTCATAGCAGGCCATGGAGAGCATCGAAGATTCATGAGCACGGAGGTGCACTTCGCCTTGGAGTCCTTGGACAGTGATTTCGATACCAACGGTATCGTGGACTTTACAGATTTTTTCCTGTTTGCGAACGGGTTTGGCAGCTCAGATGTTGGCCTGGATCTCGATGGTGACGGCTTTGTCGATTACAGTGATTTCTTCATCTTCGCTGGTCAGTTCGGGTCTCGCGCAGAAGTCATTGGCCAAGTGATCTTGGCGTTTTCGGAGTTAGGCAACCTCGAAGGAGTCGTTGTCATCGGATCCATCGAATCCGATGGTGGTGGCATTGCAGAAGTGACAGGCTCCATTGCGCCGGAGGATACCACCAGTGTTGATGTTGTTGGATCCATCTCTGAGTAAGCGACTTGTAGTCGCTGTACTTCTTGTAATGGTGGCTTCCATAGGCTGTTCAAAGGAAGTGCCCATAGCCGTGGAAAATCCCGATGCGACGCCGGCAACTCTCTCAGTTGGAGTTGGAAAAGCGCTGATCCAAGGACTCACACGGGTGGAGCTGGTGATAACAGGGCCAGGGATGGAGGAGCTTCGCCAGGATCTACAAATTGATGGAGAGAACGCCGTTGGCACCGTGGAGGTACCCGTTGGGCCAGACCGTGTTTTCACACTGAACGGCTACGCAGCGGATGGGACACTACTCTACACCGGCTCGCAGGAAGCAGATATCGTATCCGGCGAGAAAGTCCGTGTCCCGATTGTAATGACACCCTTCGTCGAGGGGCAATCAGGCGAGAGGGAAGGACCACCAGGCCCACAGGGAGATCAAGGTCCAGAAGGGCCGCCGGGACCACAGGGTGTGGATGGCCCCCCGGGACCTGAGGGTCCGTCTGGAGCGGAAGGGCCGCAGGGCCCTCAAGGACCACCAGGTCCAAGCAGTGGCGCCGGAGTAAACTGGGCGGATGTCATCGAGACACAGCGAATCGATCAGAGCATCTACGCCATCGGCTACAATGTTCTAGGACTGAACTTCCTGATCGGAACCGGTTTCAGCGCTCATTGGTCTGACGTTATTTGGACTAACGCACACGTCGTCCGTGGACTTGGAAGCGTATTGAGTGTACTTGCTGTTCTAGAACCGACGCCATTTGCTGTTAAGTCTGGTACCGTGATTGGAGGCAGCGAGACATACACGCTCAGCACGTTCTTTGAACACCCTCAGTATGACGGGACCACGCTTTCTCCTGATGTAGCCCTCCTCGTTGTGGATGCCGAGTTGACTGATCTTCTTTATTTCCTCCCGCAAGACATGGCAGCACAACTCAGAACTGGGCAGCCAATTGGAACGATGGGTTTTCCTGGAGAGATCGAGGAACTCAACACTTCGGTTCCTATCGCCACCTTCAAAGACGGGACCATTAGCGCGCTTCGTCCCTACGACCCAAACACGACGCAGATGGCGGCGACAAACAACCGGTTT
>JABIQT010000394.1 GCA_018667995.1 Candidatus Latescibacterota bacterium | reverse complement strand
TTCTCACCTCGCCCTCCTTGCCCCACAAATATCCTGCTGATATGAGCAGGACGCATCCTACGCACAGCCACTTCCTCCTCCATGTCGTGCCGAGCAAAGCTGTACTTGCTCCCATAAGTCCCTGGACACCGACAAGGAAAGCCGTGCAGAACAGAGGGAAGGAATACCTACCGTTGGGATCGTATCGGATTGTGAAGATCTCTGTGGCCAATGCGGCGAGGATCAGGCCGATGGAATATGGGACGATCTCTTTGAACTCTGCACCTTGGTTCGTGCGCAACACCAGGAAGAAGAGTTGAAGTACCAGAGTGCAGATGAGAAGAGGATCCGTGACAGTGGTGAAGAAGGCACTTTTCACCATGGCACCGTCAATCTCGCCCATCAAGTAAGCAATGGACAGATCAGGCAACACAGCCACAGAACCAGTTCCAGTATAGGGATACATGAGGGTGTGATTCTCGATGGCCGATGCCAGGAGCCAGGGCGAGAGGAACAACAGCGAGAAACCCGCGATCGAGAGGATCTCCTCCACGACCTTCCGTCTGCGTTCAGCCGATGCCATCACTGGCAGATAGCACACGAGAACAATAACTGAAACCTGGGCGAGATAGGTGTTTCTGAACGCACATAGCGTGGCGACGATCAACCCGGCAGCCGCTCTCTGCCCAATTTCTAACCTGCCCTCAGGTGTCGAGTTCCGCAGGATCCCAAACAGGGCAAGTAGAAGCGCGATCCCACTCATCAGACTGGTGACATTTCTTGCGGGAAGGGGAATCACGAGGAGCAACAGAGCAGGTACAAACCGGAGGGGTGATGCTGCAAGGTTACCCCTGCCAATCCCAAGCAGCGTGCCTATGGCCACGAGAGAGGCCAAACCAGGCTCTACCAGATTCATGTTCGATTCGGACCCAACCGCCGTACCGATGACACTCAGGAAATCATGGCCGCCCAGGCTCGATCGCAGTCTGCGAAGGTTGAATGGATCGTGTGGAAGATGGCCCTCCTGTAACATCCTCTCTGCGAAGACAAAATACCCCTGGTAGTCATCGTCCGCGTTGAATCCCGTTGCGTATCCCCAGACGTTGCCACCGTAGTAGAAGAGCGCCAGGATCGTGGTAAGTAGCAGAAGGAAATGCGAAATACTCACGCGTCGATCGACTTGCCCTGAAGGATACCCGGGAGCTGAGCGTGCCTGCACTTGCAGGATCCAAGCGCGAATGCACAGCAGGCAACCAGCGGCGACAAAGATGAAGACGGACTTCTGCGAGATAAGGTGTGTCAGATTCAGTAACCCGCCGTACAGGACAGCAACCCCGATGCCGTAGGCGCCGGCTCTCCCCCAATTGATCGGAGCACTGGATCGCAGGATGGTCTCGAACGTCTTCCCCCAGCCGATGAAAGCGGCAAGAACAGACAAGCCCCAGACGAAGGACAGGGCATACGACAAAGGTTGCGACAGGTTGCTCACGAGGGGTTCACTCCGTCGTGTCGAAGTTGCTGAGTGTTGAAGGCCTGGTGTCTTGCCCGTCTCCTCGCTCCGCCAAAATCCTCAACCGCTTCTTCTCAGCAGATAGCTCAGAAACCTTGAATCAGGGTTATAGGCGCCGATGCACACGCCAACGAGCTGAGCGAGGACTCTCAGATGGGCTGCGAAGGAGCGAATCTTTGTTGGCGTCTTCCCCGTGGGAGGATAACAGCGGCTCACGGGTATCTCTTTGCACTGCAGGCCCAATCGAGGCGCCCGCACGGCGAGGTAGTAGTGCAATTCGTAGTCTGAGAAGATATCACGGAAGAGAGCCATGCGAGAATCAGTGAGCAGCTTGGCACTGTATGCCCTGTAGCCATTGGTTGTGTCAGTGTAGCGTATCCCTGCGGCCAAACTGATGAGGGGTACGTGCAACGCACGAACCGCCAAGAGACGCAACGTGGGCGTATTGCGATGTTCGCCGCCAATCATGAATCGCGAACCCTGTACGTGATCGTAGCCCTCCTCCAGGCATCGAATGAAGGTCGGTGTTTCCTCGATGCCATCCTTGTCATTGCCATCAACGCAGACGACGCCATCGTACCCTTGCGACAGGGCCCAGGCAAAGGCCATTCTCATCTGCGAACTGAGCTTCCCCGCGCTGGTCTTCGTGAGCAAGGCCGCGACGCCCTGCTCCTTGAGAAAACTAAGATCCGTTGAGCCATCCGTGCTGCCACCATCAGCGATGACGATATCTATTTCGGCGCTGAATGAGCGCATTCGTGCCAGCTGCCGACGAAGACGATCCCCTTCGTTGATCACGTAAACACACACGCAATACCTGGAACGACGCGCTCGCAGGACCGTCGCATTGTAGGACGGCACCACCCGAGAGAGGTCAGGATCTGCCTGGCTCACGACGTTGGAGACTCAGAGTCAGGGCGAGTGGTCTCCTGCGAAGCTGCAGACCGTGCTTCCGTCTTCACGTTTCGACGCAATTCGTCGACCATGACAGAACTGTGCTTCTCGAAGACAACCGAGTAGGCGTCCCGACAACTCAACTCCTCCAAGAGATGACCCACGTACTCGCCCAGCAGGGCAAGGATCGCAAACTGCAGCATGAACAGACCAGAAATCAGTACCATGGTCGTCGTCCAACCCTCCTGGACGTGGTCTCGCACGAAATGCACTAGAATGCTATAGCCGGACGCAGCCGCGGACAGGCAGCTCCCAAACAGGCCGACAGCGACGATCCAGCGGAGGGGACTTCTGGAGTTGAAAACCAGCGCCCGGAGCGCGCTGTGCAAGCCGGCTATCAGAGTCTTCCGCAACCTGACTTTCGGCTCGTACTCCAAGGCAAAGACCGGGTATCCAGAACGAGCGATACGGTTCATGAACTCATGATGGGATCGCCCGATGCGCAATACTGAAGACACCGCCTGACGACTCAGGCAGCAGAGACCGGTGATATCTCTCGGGAGATTGTATCCGGTCCTTCTCAGCACGCGGCGCATGAGGGGGGCCATCATGCGGTAGCCGATCGTTGCCGGATGCCTGGCCACGCCGACCACAACATCCGAACCGCTTCGACACTTGTCGACCAGATCCGAAACGATACCGGCTGGGTCACGGCGGGGGTCGAGGACAACGACGAAATCACCTATGGCATTGTCGACACAGACGCTGTGGACGATGTCGTCTTCGATCCCGGGTGCCAACTCAATGAAACGCACATTTGGTACACAGCTGAGCAGTTCCGTTACACTCAGTATGAGATGCGCGTCGGCTCCCAGGTGTACGAGGAGGATCTCATGGTCTGCAAAGCGCTCTTCGAGATGCCTACTCAACTCCTCGACGTACTGGTCGAGATCAAGGGTTCCATCTCTCAACGTGCAGGCGACAGAAACAAAGCACTCCAGCCTCTCTTCCGGCGCACCAAACTGACTAGCTGCATTCATCCTGTGTCCAATCCGTATTGCTTGATCACATCCACGGCATCGTAGATGTTGTCAATCTTGCCCCCAAGCAGGCAATGAAATCCGGGTAGTCCATGGTTTGGTTTCCAAAGGAACGGTCGGGAGTCATCCACCGCACTGCTTGGCAGAGTCGTCTTTATCTCAAAGAGTGATTCCTTGTAGTGGCAGTCTGCCAGCATCGGGATATATCGCTGAGCGTCGAGTTGCATATGACGCCATGCCGAGTTGCGAGCCGAAAGCCCGTGCCGATCGACATCTGCGTAGCCCCGTATCCCGTCATCCTCCCATTGGTAGTGTGGAGTATAGCGCACGTGACTGAAAGAGTGCATTGATTTCGGCGGAAAGGGCATGCAGGAAAAGAAGGGACCACACATCACCGTGATGCCGCAATTCCTGAACTGTTCGGGGACCTCAACGAGACACAGTTCCGTATGCTCATGTACCAACGGAATCAGTTCCAAGCCACTGTTGGTCAAGAGGGAATTGGTCATTGCATAGGTACAATTGAATACCTGGCGAGTACGGATCCGCTGCTGTCGGCAGGAATCTTCCGTAGCAGAGCACAGGATCTCAATCTGATTGCCATCGCGACGAATGCTCTCAGCTGTCGTCCCAAGTAGGCATGATACGGAGTTGTCGTCCAACATCCCACACATGGTCTGCTTCAGTTTGATCGCATCGAATGCTACTTCCTCGACACGCCAGGCTGCCTCAATCAGGCGCGGGTTGACCCAGTCCAACACCTCTTTCGGGGCTGGTTCGCAGGGAGCTCCAATCCGCTGGCAGAACTCGGTAAACTGTTTCGCCGTTACGTTGCCGAGGAGCTTACCAATCATGTAGTACTTATCAAAGGACCCGTCGATACAATCTGCGAATTCGGCGCAGAAGCGGGGAAATGAAATCCGCGATCGCAACGCAGTCAGAATACTGCGTGGATAGTGATAGCCGTTGTGCACTCGTGCCTGATTTACATAGGAGGCTCGCTGCATGAAGTCGCGTTCGCGCTCGATCAGCAATACATCGCGTCCCTGCCCTCCAAAGTGGGCAGCGAGGTACATCCCGAAAAAACCTCCGCCCACCACAACGACTTCTGCGTCTGACACCATCATCGGATCTCCAGCCGCAGGATCAGTTGCCTGACCCCGAGTCGCCGCCGAGTTCCGCCGCAGATCCCGCGCAGTCGATCTCTGAATCTGAGTTGAGGTGGTAGCGGAGGATATCACCGAGCCCCGGGATGGAGTGGTAACTGCCATCTTCCTCACGGCCCTCGGGCAGGGCGTAGTCGTCTCGCGTGGCAGGATCGAGGAAGCCGAGAGCCTTGGCAATCAACGCCGGCGTTCTCTCGAAGCAGGAATCCATGGTGGGTAGGAAGCTGCCTGTCCCGCGCTTTACTTCCACGTAGTCGCGGGCGATCACCTTACCCTTGTCGAACTGCTGGATGATCTCGTGGGCGCTGATCCCTACCCGTTTCTCACCTTCATGCAAAGCCCAGAACACAGGGAAGATGCCGCGATAGTTTGGCAGATCGGCGAAATGGACGTTGATCGCCGGGAAGCGTGCAAGGAGCTCTTTCTTGATTTTCTGTGCCAGGACCAGGCTGACGATGGCATCGGCTTCCAGGGTGTCGCAAAAGTCGAGGACAGCTTGACTGTTAATGTCATCGGTCTGGAGATAGGGTAGGTCGTTTTGTCTACAGTGATCGCTCAGCGACTGTTGAGGTCTGAAGACGCGTCTCCAGGCAAGCCTGGCAAGTCCCGAGGGACCGAGAATGAGCGCAGTTGCTATGGATCGTCGACGGCTATGGAAGCCCTTGCAATCGACGATGCCGCGAATTGTTCCCTGAAGTTCCTCACAGAGGCGGAAGACACAGGGATTGTTTAACAGCGGCTCATCGACTGTGAACAAGACGACGTTCATGCCAGGTCAGTAATCGGCACGATGTCGGCCTCGTTCTTCATGATCGTGAAGATCTCCTCGAAATCAGACGTCTTTTTCTGTAATCCAACCCTCATTTGCGGGATTCGGCGGAGTGCCGGATCGATCCCATCTGTAGTCTCACAGGCCACATCAAGGGAGTGGAGCTCGTATGTGAATGGAATCTGACGCCGAAGCAGCGACCGTACGCCCCTAACGACGAAGCCTTTCCCTAAGGCGAACTGCGGTGTCGAATACAGGGGCAGTTGCAGGGGCGAAAAGTACGGGATCGGAACCTCCAGCAGTGTCGTCCCGTTGGCTCGATCGCTGACAACAGGAGGGGACGCTGAGACATCCAGAAGGAAGGGGCGCCCCGGGTATCGGTGTACGTCGGTTGGTCCCATCGATACGGGTCGGTTCGTATATGCCTTGAGGAACAGCCGCTGAAAATAAGCCAGGTTGCTTGGATAGAAGGACGAATCGCATTGATATCCCAGAGAGTGAAGAAACTCGATGTTGGGATACGAGACATCGTAGCAGGGCGCTCGATAACACCGCGCCTCCACGTCCAGGGCACTCTTGATTTTTTCGTGGGCCCGCTGGATATCGTCGTTCTGTTCTTCCACGTCATAACGAGACATGGCGAACTGATGGTCATGGCTGTGATTGCCAATCTGATGCCCCGCCTTGACGATCTGTCGGAGGGTATCCAAGTTTTCGTCCACGTCCTGGCCGACAATGAAGAACGTTGCCTTGACGCCCACGCGCTCAAAAATCTCCAAGAAACGTTCCGCGCATCTGCTGTAGAAGTTGTCACTCAGCCTGCCCTCGGGTGATACGCCGAGTGTGCGGAAGTATTGCTCTTCTCCTTCGAAGTCAATGGAGATGTTTGCTTTCATCAACCTATGTCTCTCTAAGGGCAACGTGCATGCATTTGTTTGGTGCTACTGAAGAGAATACCGCCTCCCGACAGGGGTGTAAAGCAACGTGAACCCCATCGTCCGTGGTGCAAAGGGAGGGCTGCCAATGGGCCGCTGGATCCTTGGTGTCCTTGTCGGTATTGGGGCGGGGTACTACACGCTGCGAAGCGTATCTGTCGGTGATGTTACTGACAGTCTGAGTGAGGTCAGCCTGCTGCACATTGCCGGTACTTTCCTCGTGATGTGTTCAGCATACTACTTCCGGTTGCATCGCTGGAAGATCCTCCTGTATCCGATGAAGCAGGTGCCGTTGTCAGGTCTGATCTCACCCCTTGCGATTGGGCTGATGGGTAATATCCTCCCCGGACGCACGGGTGAGCTTCTCAAAGGATTCCTTCTCAGTCGAAAGCACAATGTGCCCTTCACCGGGGGCATGGCGACAGTGGTGGCAGAGCGCTTGTGCGACCTGACCGTAATACTTCTTCTGTGTTTCTGGGTTTTTCGATTTGCGCTACCGGCAGATCTGGTTTCGGATGTCTATCCCGAACTGCCTCTACGCGACGTCCTGCTGAGATTCAGCGAGTTCGGACTTGCAGCGGCGGTCATCCTCGTTCTCCTGGTCGTTCTATCCACGACACAGCGGGCTGCGTCACTAAGAATCGTCAACAGCCTAGGGCGGTTCTTGCCAACACGCTGGGTCGACATCACGAATGATGCCGTTGGCCATGTTGCCGAGGGTTTTGGCGCGTTTGCGAAACCTCGTGACGTCCTCCTCATCGTGATGGATTCGCTGCTGCTGTGGGGCATCACCATCGTGTCTTTCGCACCGCTCTATTGGGCCTTTGATCTACAGGAGAAGACCCTCGTGTCCCTGATAGTCGTGCGCGTGATGATCAGTGTTTTCATCACCGTGCTGCCCACGCCAGCCTTCCTCGGATCCTTCAGTGCAGGTGCGATCGTCGCACTGCGGGACGTGATGGGAGAAGGGGTCGTTGCTGCAGCCGGCTTTGGTGTTCTCGTATGGGCGTTGAACACACTGCTGGTGTTCGGAGCAGGCCTGCTGATGGTCATTCTTGAAGGCAGTCCCTTTCGCGATCTCTGGTGGCGGTCTACTCAGTCTGAGGCAAGTCGACAATCCACCACGGGAGAGATGGCTGAATGAGGTTGAGCGACGACGCTCAGAACCGCCAGCCCAAACGCAGTGAGTCACTGCTCTCGTCTGACATCTTCTCGGTGCCAGGCCACCAGTTCCGTCAGTCCTTCGCGAAGTTCTACCTTTGCAGAGAATCGAAGATCGTGACACGCTTTGGTCGGACTGCCCACACGGCGTTGAACGAAGCTCTGTGTCTCAGGCGCAAATTCCACGTCGACTGAAGCCCCGGTTATTTCGATCAGCATCTCGGCGATTTCAAGGATTGATGTGCAGATGCCGGTCCCGACGTTGTAGAACTCATCCGTCGTGTCGGCCTGCATGGCCGCGAGATTGGACGCAGCACAGTCCGTCACGTGGACAAAATCATAGGACTGGGACCCGTCTCCATGAACAACAGGCGGCAATCCTTGATGAAGTCGGTCGAGCATATTCATTATGACTCCGGTGTACGCGCCGCGGTAGTCCTGCCGGGGGCCATAGACATTCATGTATCTCAGGGCGACGTAAGCGAGACCTTGATGATTCGCGAAGGCTCTACACATATGCTCGCCGGCGATCTTTGTGGCCCCGTAGAAGGTGGTGTTGTTGTAAGGATGATCCTCCGTCATCGGTTCAGAGAGTGCGTCGCCATAGACAGAGGACGAGGACGAATAGACGAGGCGGTTGACTCCAGCCTGAATGCAAGCCTCAACTACGTTGAACGTACCCCTGATGTTCACGTCGAAGGCTGCCCTCGGAAACTCCTGACACTGCAGAAGCCAGAGCGCCGCAAGATGAAACACTCCATCGACGCCTCTGACTGCGTTCTGAAGAACGTCGGTGTGTAAGATGTCACCGCCCACGTCGTACACGCTACAACGAGAATCCTTGAGCGCCGTCGCAAGATTCTCGGATGTACCACGAGCGAAGTTGTCGAATATGATGACCTCTGCGACGTCCTCACTCAGGGCCCGCTCTACGACGTGAGACCCGATGAGCCCTGCACCACCTATTACCAAGAAACGCTTTCCCGCAAGCTGCATTCGGCTATCCTCGCATATGTCGCTGCCTGGGATCTCTGATATCCGGCACATCCGTAGCCAGTCTGAGGTCCCTTTGGCCGCAAAGATACATATTGCCTCAGTTCGTGCCCTGCCGCGCCGCGTTGACAATCTCTTGAGGCAGATCTAGCTTCCGGACCACGGTCTCGTCGAGACGTGGAGTCGACTGCTACCATTTACGCAAGGCCTCCGACAGCAGGGCCGCGACATTGCGTTTACTGAGCTGACAGACGTACGACAGTCAGACGTACGACAGTCAGACGTACGACAGTCGCGAGCCGCAGACGTGCTTCGAAGGACCAAACGGCTTGCGGCACCTGATGCCCCCGCTCCCACGGATGGTGATTGGCACTCACGGCTTGAACGCACTGACCGCAAGAGGTCGTCTGGTACACCGTCGGACGGCAGGCCCGTGGCCCTGTGGGCCACACGGGCTCCCTGCACCGAGCTCGGCCGACTCCCAAATCCCTGTCAAGCAGGCGGCTTGTCCACGGCAAATCTTGGGCAGACTCATATCCAGGCACTGCGGCCCAAAGGGAAGAGCGTGAGCCGTCTCTCACTCGTCGGAGCCAACGTCCTCTCGAAGGCGAACGGTTACGAATGAACGACAATTCTCGGGGTCTGTATGCCAAGATGAAGCTGCTGGGCCAGCAAGTGAGGGCTGGTTTGCAGCAGTGGGTGGAGAGCCGGCAGGATGTTGTGGGCGCCGCCGCATGCGTGGCTACCTTTGGCGCATTCGGAGCACTGATCGTTCAGTGGCACAACAATTCCCAGTCCGCGCTAGTCCCCCTGTTCGACGGATGCCGGCACGTCTCGGGAGTGTGTAACCTCGCCTCATTCCTCAGGACGAACGGGTTGGGCGATCTCCTGTCTCACGAATTCGTCGGGGACGTGATGATTCCCTATTTCGTGATGTCATTGCCGACCCTTCTGGTGGGTTTCGGCAGGACCGCCTTCGGCCTCGGTTGGGTACTGTGCCTGCTGGCTTTACTGAGCGTGCTCTTTACCACAGTCAGTCGGAAGAACCGCTTCTGGGAACTCCTGTTAGCCGGATCGATCATGCTGGCAATCGGGGTGTTCCCGGCCGAGCACGGCGGAGCACGCGACACTCGACTTGATCTGCTGGCTCTGACCGCGGCGTCCATCGCCGTCGTCTTCGTCGTTGGTGGCCGCTACCGCGGTGCCTTGGCAGTCGCGACGATAGCGATGTTCCTCAAGAGTTCGGTGCTTTTTCTCCTCGTTCCTCTACTGGTCATTGGACTCATAGTCTACCGTCCATCGTTTGCGGTTCTAATCCCTGCGACACGCGGGCAGTGGGCCCTGTTGGTGGCTACCGTCGGTCTACTCTTCGTCTTCTTCTGGGAATACCTGGAGGTCACGTTGTTCTACTATCTCATGGCGACCGGAGGCGACAGTGCTGGCGAACGCGTAGGGAATCTGGTTTCGGAGTTGCCCACTTCGCTCCTTTGGGGTCTGATGTATTACCCGTGGGTTCTGCTGCAGCACACGAACTTCTGGCTCACCCTGGCCGTCCCGGTTGCCGTGTTCTACGAACGAAAACGAATTGCTGACGACGGGGCAGGAGCATCCCGGCTTGGCATTTACACGCTAGCCTGCGGTGTGTTCACATATCTGCTGATGGCCTCCCATCCACTGCACTCTCGAGTTCTCATCGTCTACTTCCTGCCTTTTTCAGTTCTGGCAGCCCTCTATTTAACGCGTTTGGTGAACGATCACGCAGGAATTTGGGTATCCCGCTATTTGGCTGCGGGTCTGTCCATCGCCGTGCTGGCACTCACGCCAGCATCTCCACCTCCACTGCAGGGTGACGAGGCGGTAGCCAAGGGATTGATCTTCGAGCACGCACACAAGATTGCCGAGTTCGTGGACGAGCGACCAAGCCAGAAGCGCGAAGATGTCTTCATCCTGGGGAACTTCGTCGTGCACCAAGGACGTATGTTGCACGCCATCGACGCCTATAGGAATCTGATCTACGAACACACGCGCAGTACTGATCTGCAGATCACCGGCGGCGAGATCGGCTACACATCGGAGTGGCAGGCGAGAATGCGGGCGGTCTTACGGCCCGGGATCAACTTGCTCATCGTACAGGAATATCCGCACCTGGAGAAGGTGCCCTTCGGTCGAGAGATCTGGGATGCCGTGCAAGAGGCAAGGGTGAGGACACCACATTGTCTCGATGAAGTCGCGCCGCCTGTAGATATGCCGCACTACGGCCGACAAGAAGTCTACGTGCTAAGACGCGGGGAGGCCTGTGAATGGGAATAGCTCCCGGCGGCCTCTGCGATGCCGCAAGGTAGCTAACGACCTTTACGAGATGAGGAAGTTCCCGACCGGTCGGCCCAAGATGCCGAACAGACAACAGCCATAAGATACCAGTAATGCCGTTGATAGAGCGACTCAAGTCCGATCATCAACCCCATCCAACCTCCCAGGACGGCTACTCCGGCAAGGCCGACCTGCAAGGTCTGCGAATCGGCGGAATTCCACGCGATTCGGATTCTGATATAGAGACCGATCAGGAAAGTCCCCAATAACATGAAACCTATCAGGCCCGTCTCAGCCAGAAGCCACAGGTAAGTGGAATGGATTAGACTGTCGTGCCATCCGAGGCCCGAGCCCCACAGCGGCGAAGATGCGACTGAGGCCAACGCAAGATGGACGAGATCCATCCGCTCCACCAGCGAGTTGTCGCGCAGATCAGACTGGAGCGAGAGCCAAAGGAACCCAACCGAAATGGTCCCAAGGAGGAGGCATGGGATCAGAATGCGTCGGTGTTCCCTAAGTGCCACATGAAGCGCCATGACCACGACGCCGCAGGTCATCGCCAACCAAGCGCTCCGAGAATCAGCCAAGAAAATACCGAGAAGCAACAGCGCCGAATTCAATACGGCGACCCTTGTGCTGTAGCCAGGGAGGGGACGGGCACCTATGGCCAGCTGCACAAGGGCGACTGATACCACAAAGCCCGCATAGGCATTCGGGTCGAGGAGGAAGCCCTGCAGACGGTCTTCACCATGTGGGTGGTATATCATCGGACTCAGGATACCGCCCCACTTCCACAGAGCGTAGCCTCCCAGGCCGAGCAGATTCCAGACTGAGCCGACGATACAGTACCAGTGAAGTGCTTGCCGAATCATGTCGATGGGGCCCAAGGTTGTCCGTACGATCACGTAGGTCAGCACCAGGGAGGCAAATCCTAAGAGCTTGTTGATGACTACATAGGTTGCCATGTGACCGACGGAGAGCATCGTGCTTATGCTGGCAACGCAGAGCCAACCCAGGAGAATCAGAGTTGCGCGCAGGATGTCATCCATCTGCGGAACCAAAGGCCTCTGTTTCAGCAACCTGAAAGCCGCCGCAGTTGTCAGTCCTGCAAGGATGAGGTCTGACGGAGCGAGGCGGATGCCAAGGGCACCTACCGTATCCAATTGCAGCGGCAGGAAGGACACCCATACCAGCAGTCCGACCAGGGGGTTCCATGTTGCAAGTCGGGCGATAGCCAGGACCGCAACCAAACACAGTCCGAAGAGGATGATTTCAGGTGGCAAGCGTTAGAGCATTCTAGTAAAGGAACAAGCGGAGGTCATCGACGCAGACGTCACCGGACTGACTGAGGGTAAGCAAGCCCAGGTTTGTCACTTTTGCCGCCACAACATCTCCGCCTGGAATCGTGGTCCCATCCAGGATTGTGTGGAGACTGTCATACGTCACACTCACCCACTCTTGTGTCAACGTCACCGAGCCTGACACGGGTAGAGTTGAACTGTATGTCCCAGTGGAAGTCCGATAGGTAATCTCAAGAAACAGGGAGACTTGCACTCCGGGCGTGTTGCTTCTGGCGAGGAACTCTACGCCGACCGGTGGATTCGTCCGCAAGTCGAAGCCTGGCTCGTCAAAGAGGAAGTAGTCGTACGAACGTGGCGATGCGTCATCATACTGTAGTCGCAAATATTCGTACGCCCCGCCCGAATGTCCATCAGTCATACGGCGATGTTGCGCGATCAGACGATCCTTCCTCTGCAGATCCCATGGCCGCAGGGCCATTTCATCTACACTCTCGAAATCCTGAAGATTTACATGGGCAGGGCCGTCCCAGATCCCTTCCACTCCAGTGCGCGAGTATGCGGAGTCAAGTCTGACAAGTAGTCGCAATGGATCACCCCAGCTTCCCGCCTGGTCAAAAGCTTCCTGCGCCAACCTGCTTCTGCCGGAACGCGAATAGGCCTCGCCAATACGGAAATACTGGTCGGCGAGGAACAGACGCTCACTGTCGGTGCCAGATGAAGGTATATCTCTCTCTATCTGGCGTATTGAGAACGTGGCGAGATCCGGGTCTGCCATTTCCAATGTCAGCAGGTCGAGTATTCCACGATACACGTCCTGAGACACGAGTGTAAAGTTTGGCCAGTTTCGATCTTCCAGGCTGCGCAGCAGACGCGCGCTTTCGACTGCCTGCCCTGTCTCGTAGAGCGATGTTGCCCGTCCCATGTCTCTTCGAAGCAGGAGCAGATCACCACAACCTAGCAATACGGACAACCCCATGATTCCGACGATCCCAAGAGGGAGGGATGTCTTCGGCGGAGTCACGACAAATCTGCTTCCTGCCAGGAAGAGGCTGC
The DNA here is from genome assembly GCA_018667995.1 of Candidatus Latescibacterota bacterium. Classification (GTDB taxonomy): domain Bacteria; phylum JAAXHH01; class JAAXHH01; order JAAXHH01; family JABIQT01; genus JABIQT01. The sequence goes on along the minus strand of JABIQT010000394.1, from coordinate 17 downwards.
CAAAAGTGTAGACGGCA
>JABIQT010000513.1 GCA_018667995.1 Candidatus Latescibacterota bacterium | reverse complement strand
CCCGACGGTCCCGGCGGCTGGCACGTCGATGACCTGGTGCATTTTCCGCTGCCTTCTGGCGTACAGAGCCATGATCCCGCTATGCCACCGCCCTGCCTCGTTATGCAGATCTTCGTGCCTCTTACGGATATTGAAATGATCGAGCACGGCCCGACGCAGGTAGTGCCCGGCAGTCACCTTGCCGGGCGGATACCTGACGGTCAGGATCACCCGACATTTGGTAACCACGGACGAGTTTCCATATTTGCTCGTGCGGGTGAGTGTTACATGTTTAACAATCAGATGTGGCACCGTGGCGCTCCTAATCCATCTGATCGATTGAGGTTGCTCGGCGGGGTCACCTACAGCAAACGTTTCGTCGCTCAGAAGCTCTACCCATTTATAGACTATTGTATGCCAAAGCACGTGTGGGATGGTGCCGGACCGAGGCTGCAGAGGTTTCTTGGACGCCATACCAAAGGGGCATATGGGTAGGTGTCCGGCAGAGAGATTGGCCACTACGCCTTTTACACTTTCAGGCAACTCCAAACCGGTAATACAACAACATGTACGAATCAGATATTTTCCAAAATAAGACCGCGCTCGTTACCGGCGGCGCCCGGGGCATTGGACGGGCCGTTTGTCTGATGCTCGCCCAATATGGCGCCCGTGTCGCCGTTAACTATCGCGAGAATCGGGAAGCAGCTGATGAGACGGTCCATCGGATTGAGAAGTCAGGTGGTGAGGGGATAGCGATCCGGGCCGATGTGTCCGCCGAAAAAGATGTGGAAGAAATGGTGGTCGCAGTTCGTTCGCAATGGGGACCGATCGACCTACTCGTTAACAATGCCGGGGTTGTTGAGACGGTCGCACATGGAACGGTAACATTCGAGGGGTGGAAGCGGATGTTCGCGGTAAACGCGGATGGACCGTTCTTGACGACTTGGGCTGTGAAGGACGATATGATAGCACGGGGCTACGGTCGTATCGTTAACGTTTCGTCGCTGGCGGGTGTGGTGCCCAAAGACAATCAGATTCACTATGGATCCGCAAAGGCGGCACTGATCGCATTCACGAGGCATTGTGCTCGGGCGTTTGCACCGCACAATATCCGTGTCAACTGTGTGGCGCCTGGCCTCACCAACACGGCTCTTGCTCAGCAGGCCGACCCCGGTCTGGTCGCGGATATCGTGGCCATCACGCCCATGGGCCGCATGGGAGAGCCGGAGGAGATCGCATCCACGGTTAAATACCTGCTCTCGGATGATTCGAGCTTCGTTACCGGTCAGACCATCAATGCCTGCGGCGGCCGAACGTGACCGATTCTATCGGTTGCTATACCGATTCAATCGGCTGCTATACCGATTCAATCGGCTGCTATACCGATTCTCTCGGCTCTTAGGACGATTCTATCGGTTGTTAATCAGATTCTCTACTACAGCGGGATCTGCCAGCGTACTGGTATCGCCGATGGAGTCTTCCTCGCTATTAGCTATTTTCCTCAGAATACGCCGCATGATTTTGCCGGATCGTGTCTTCGGCAGCGCTGGCGCCCAGTGGATGACATCCGGCGTAGCTATGGGACCGATGATCCGGCGCACCTGCTGCTTCAACTCGGATCTTAGCTCGTCTGAGTAATCCACACCCACGTTCAGCGTCACATAAGCGTAAATGCCCTGCCCCTTGATCTCATGAGGGAATCCTACGACGGCCGCCTCGGCCACTTGGGCATGGGCCACCAGTGCGCTCTCTACCTCTGCAGTTCCCATACGATGGCCTGATATGTTGATGACATCGTCTACACGTCCCGTGATCCAATAGTATCCGTCTTCGTCTCGCTTGCACCCGTCTCCTGTGAAATAGTACCCCTTATACTGCTGGAAATAAGTCTCTTCAAATCGTTTGTGATCCCCGTAGATCGTCCGCATCTGACCTGGCCACGGCCGCTTCATGGCAAGGACGCCAGACACACCGTCACCTGAGATTTCCTTACCGGACTCAGCATCCAGAATCGCGGGTTCAATCCCAAAGAAGGGAAATGTCGCCGAACCTGGTTTCAGGGGTGTGGCGCCGGGTAGTGGTGTAATTAGAATACCACCGGTCTCTGTCTGCCACCACGTGTCCACGATTGGGCAACGCTCCTTACCCGCATTCACATAGTACCAGCGCCAGGCTTCCGGATTGATGGGTTCGCCGACTGAGCCCAGAATGCGCAACGAAGGCATGTCGTGTCCAGCTGGCCACGACTCCCCTTCCCTTGCGATCGCCCGAATCGCCGTGGGAGCTGTGTAAAACTGGGTGACATTATGTTTTTCAATGGTCTCCCAGTACCTCGCAGGCGTCGGATAAGTAGGAATACCTTCGAACATCACCGTGGTGGCTCCATTAGCCATCGGACCATAGACAATGTAGGAGTGACCTGTCACCCACCCGAT
>JABIQT010000770.1 GCA_018667995.1 Candidatus Latescibacterota bacterium | reverse complement strand
GTTAGACGTTTTCGAGCGGGAGCCGGATATGGAACCCGGGCTCGCGGACCTGGACAACGTCGTTATCGTTCCGCACATAGGTAGCGGTACCGTTGCCACACGCACGGCCATGGGCAACATGGCCGCCACAAATCTCATCGCTATGTTGCGGGGTGAAAATCCGCCCGACTGTGTGAACCCTGATTATCTCACTAACCCTCCATGAGATCTGGCCGATGTTTGGTCCAAGGTTCGTCTGCTCGAGGCGTCGTAAACAATTGTGCAGGAGATCTCACATCAACATCCTGAGTAAGACATTGGTAGAAACGATTAACCGACTAAGGAGCATTACATGAAGCTGGTGTCATTTGGACAACCCGGCCACGAACGGGCGGGTGCGCTTGTAGCGGATGGGATCGTGGATCTCAATACGGTCAATGCCTCAATCCCGTCATCTGTATTAGGTATCTTGGAGAGCGGAGGCCTTTCAGCAGCAGAGCACGCCGCGCAAGCCGGTGGGCCCACCATACCTGTGGACAGTGTCAGGCTTGGTGCCCCGATACCGCGTCCATCTAAGATCATCTGCGTCGGGCTGAACTACAAGGACCACGCGGCCGAGCAGGGCGTTCCGCTTCCAGAGCATCCACTGCTCTTTGCTAAAGCTACTTCAGCAGTTGTCGGTCCCTATGATGATGTGGTGTTGCCAGAGGAGAGTAAGGAAGTCGACTACGAAGTAGAGTACGCCATCGTCATCGGTCGTACTGCCACAAAAGTGTCGGAGGCTGATGCGTTCAACTATATTGCCGGATATACAGCGACTAACGACGTAAGTGGTCGTGATATTCAATTTCGACAGGAACAGTGGCATCAAGGTAAGAGCTACGATACGTTCCTGCCCATGGGGCCGTGCCTGGTCACAAAAGATGAAATTCAAGATCCAGGTAATCTGCATGTGGAATGCATCCTGAACGGCCAGAAACTTCAGGACAGCAATACCGATCAGCTGATATTCGATACTGCTACGCTCGTATCCCGTATTTCTGCTATCATGACTTTGTTTCCAGGAGATGTGATATCAACGGGCACACCGGCCGGTGTCGGTGTCTTTAGAGATCCCAAAATCCTCTTAAAGCGTGGTGATACTATGGAAACCACGGTTGAAGGGATTGGCACGCTTCGTAACGCCATAAAGTAAGGAGTGCGTAATGGACAAGTTGACCCGAGAGCAGGTACTGCTGAGGGCTGAGGAAACACTGGACCTGTCTGGCCTCGACCTGAGTGGGCTTGATCTTTCTGGGGCAGATTTGCAGAACGTGCGATTCCGAGAGACAAATCTCCAAGGTGCTGATCTGAGCAAAGCAGATCTGACAGAAACCGAGTTTCGGGATGCACAGTTGATTGGGGCCAATCTATCGGAAGCGAAGATGCATCGTTCGGTGCTAATTGGGGCGAATATCCAGGAAGCTTGTTTTGATGGGGCTTATATGGTCGGCGCATTCCTGAATGGCTCTCAGGCGGCCGGTGCCAGTTTTAAGCAAACAGACCTTCGAGCAGCGCGAATGGGCGTACCGAGGTGCCAGCCTGCTGATCCGTTTGGTGCCGTTACGACGTTCCGAGGAGCAAATATGGAGTGGTGTCTCTTTGGGGCAGCGGATTTGACGGGTGTTGATCTGCGGGATGCCAATCTATCCCATGCACATCTCTACGAGTCGGAAATTAGAGGAGCCCTGCTGGAAGGAGCCGATCTCAATGAGGTACGGCTAAAGCGCCAACCGGGTGAATATGCTACCTAAGTTGTCGTGCAGCAAGGTTTGGGACTGACGTAGAGATATCCCCACTAGTTTCCACCACTATGGCAGATCGGTGCTTTCAATGGTCACGGTTTCCGTACGTGAACTTGGGTTGAAAGCGGCCAATGTTGTGTCTCCCTTTCGCCAGAATGTACCAGACTCGAAGTACCTCTTCTCCGTTACCTGCTTTAGAGGCCCATCGGAGACTGATATGCCGCTGACGTTACCAGTGTCGATTCTTAACGTCAGTTCCGGCACTCTCAGCGGCAATTCCAGATTCACCTCCCGTCCCTTATTCGCTACCGTGGCCATGTTTCTCGCGCACGCATAATCTGTGATTTGGCTGCAGGTCCTCCACCGGGTCGCCTCGCCTGTCGGATCGCGCAATTTCAATCGGTTGACTACGGTCTTCAGTGTGTGGAATCCCCTGCGATCTCCATCGTGCATCCCATAGAATCCTTGCCAGTGGCTGCACATCACAGCTGGGTCGCCGGCATTTATGACCTGCGGTAACCTGCCTCCGGCGAGGTCTTCTGTGATATACTTGTCAGCAGACGAGACACCGTAGCCGGTCCAGTTTCCTGTCCAATCATTCGTGGCATACTGTATTTCGCCGGTAGCCTGCCCCAAATCCGCATCAGGGTGCCACACCACTGTATCGACAGGTGTGTCCTCCGAACCGCGTTGAAAGAAATAGGGTGTAGCTTTGCCTGTTTCCGCACGCACGGCCGCGCCGGCTATCCTGGCGTATGCATCAAGGGATTGTCCGCCAAATCCACCCGGTGAGGTTACACCTTGGGGCATCAAGCCGACGTTGATGAGAATGCGGCAAGCAGTAGCGAAATACCGAAACAGGAGCTCTTCATCGTCTGGGAGCCTCTGCCAATCATACTGCTCCCAGATACCCGATGGGAGTGGCTGGCAGGTATCCGGATCCACGACGTAGGAATGTGTGATCATCTCCGGCGTAATGTCCCAGTTCGGAACGATCAATTCGCGGCACATTTCCAGCCAGGAATCAGTTTGTTGGCGGCTGAAGAGCGATAGCCCTTCGT
>JABIQT010001122.1 GCA_018667995.1 Candidatus Latescibacterota bacterium | reverse complement strand
CTCCCCTGATGAGATCTTGGAACTGGCCGAGGTGAGATAGGCGGGATTGGTGGTGGTCGTAATTAGGCAGGAAGACCATTGCCGCGGCATCATACTCGCGTGTGTTTCCCATAGTCTATGCGAGCATGAAATTCGTGTCTCATTCCGCCCATGGTATCTGGGCCATGGCATCCTTGCCGCACACTGTACGCTATATCAATGCACACCAAATGCGAATAGGTCCCGGCGGGTTTTGGGGTAGTCCTGTTGGATCACGAGATCCAGCAGTCTGTCTCGCAGATGTATCCGCGTTTCGGCATAAGTGGGATCGGCTACCAGATTGTTTTGCTCATCTGGATCCTTGAGCAGGTCAAAGAGCTGCTCGCCGTGACCATCGGGATAGTAGGTGTAGCGATACTGCTCGGTACGCACGGTCCGTGCCCATTGTCCGTGGTGTGCCGAGTTGATATGATTGTAGCTTTCAGAATATGCCGCCTTGCGCCAATCATCGGGAATCCCTGCCGTGCATAGCGGCAGAAGAGACCGACCCGGAAGAGCCGGGATTTGGTCCGCAGCCACGTCCAGATAGGGCCCCATTTTGGGCAGTAGTGGCATACGCTGGCTTGCCGCATCGAGGATGGTCGGACAAATGTCTTCGAGCTGCACCATGGCTTCACAGGTCGCGGCCGGTGATACGCCTGGACCGGCAATGACCAGCGGAACGCGGATGCAGGCATCATAGTGCTTCTCTTCTTTACTCAGGAATCCATGGTCATAGCACATATCACCATGATCGGACAGGAAGATGATGTAGGTGTCATCGAGACGGCCGGTCTCTTCGAGGGCCGTCATGATCTTCCCCAGTTGCTCGTCCAGATGGCACAGATCCGCGAAGTAGCAGTGCCGGGCATATTCCCAGTCACCGGCTATTGGCTCCCGCCGTGATAGTTCTTTCGGCGCATGTGGATCCTGCACCCATTCTGCGTCCAGCGGCTCCGGTATTTTGCTGGTGTCAACGCGTGATAGATATTCAGCCGGGACGTGGAATGGTCCGTGGGGTTGTACGTAGCTGATCTGCGCGAAGAAGGGCTGATCCGCGTCCATGCCGTGAATGAAATCCAACGCATGCCCCGTGATCCAGTTTGTCTGGCAGACCTCCTGCGGAAATGGTAATGTGGACGCTCCAAAGGTATTGCGCGGGTGCTCCTCGGTGGCCCATTGAAAGGTCTCACGGATTTTCTCTATGCGCGCTCGCAAGTCGCGTTTGTCCGCACCGTACTGCGCAAACTCGGGAATCTTAGTTGGCCAGATGGTGGCCAATACCGATTCGTAGTGATCCGGATGGTTCTCCTCGACCCAGTCCAGCCACTCCCCGCCTCGGGCATCCTCCGTAATATGTGTCTCGTCGAATCCATAGGGCTTGTAGTCAGGCCAGAGCCCACGAAAATGCGGTTGAAAGTGGACCTTTCCAAAGGCTCCAGTACGCCAACCGCACCCCTGCAGTACCTGCATGAAGGTCGGCAGGTCCGGGTTCAATTGATACCCGTTCTCCAGCACCCCGTGGCCCCGCGTAGACATTCCCGTTGCAAGGGTCGCCCGTGTCGCACAACAGACGGGATTACTGGTGATGGCGCGCGTAAAGTTCACACCGCGCTTCTTGAGACGCTGAAGATTCGGTAGTTCGCATACACCGGACTCAGCCGCTTCCACCCACTTCGCGGATAGCTGGTCCACCATAAAGAACACGATATTGGGGGTCTTCAAAGCGCACATCTCCTTAGATCTAACACCTGCTCAATAGGATGGCATTTCAGCACGATCGTACCTTCGATCCCACGTGGCTCTCTGTTTTACTTGGCTTTGGGTATCGGTATGACCATAGCAGTGTCTTTCTTGTAATCCTCGTATTCTTCATGGTAGGTAGCCAGGTCTCTCTGCTCCAATTTGATAGAAAAGAGAATCCAGACAGTGGTAACTCCCGCAAAGAGAAGGTGCCCCACCGTCATTACCGGGGCCGCCCAGAATGCTATAATGAACCCCATCATGAGGGGATGACGAACGATGTGGTATAGACCGGTTTTCTTAAACGCAAGCATGGTGTATTTCTGGTCGCGCAAATTCAGATAGACCTGGCGCAAGCCGAACAGGTCGAAGTGGTTAATCATGAAGGTAGAGAGGAGAACGATTAACCAGCCCAGCCAGAATATGATCTGAAGCACAAGTACTACGATGGGTTGATCCACATTCCAGATCATGCCCGTCATGGGACGCCACTGCCAGAATAGGAGAATTAGTATCAGGCTGGAAAGCAGGACGAAGGTACTGCGTTCAACGGCGGTAGGCACGATGCGGGTCCACCATGTTTTGAACGCCGGCCGTGCCATCACATTATGCTGAATAGCGAAAATCAGAAGTAAGACGACGTTGATGGCAAGCGCGGTACCGAAAGGTCCTTCGGGACCTGAATCGATGGACTTAGGCACTACTATGTTGCCGACGAATCCTATGGAATACAGAAAGGCGCCCAAAAAAACCACGTAACTGACAGAACCGTATAAAAATGCAATGAACTTACCCATAGAAATCTCCCTGAAAGACGAATCGATTTATCGAAAATCTGGCTGTGTTTACGGTATCTCATCGCACGTCCTCAACGTGCGCTCATATCGCCATGCTGTAGGTTCCTGTAATCTCAGGGTATGTATCCGTGTGATCTCTCGTATCAAGCGCTCCACGGGATCGGCACCCCTAATTCTACTGCTATTTCCTCAAGACTCTGTCTATGTGTATCTCCGAGCGGAATACCTTCGGCTGCCCAGGCGCTCTCACGGTCCCGTTCCGGGCCGCCCGGGAAATCGTAGCGGGGTTGGCCCGGCATCGGTGGAAGGGACTGGATGTACCGCATGGATCGGTCCATCTCTGTTTTAAAGTCCTCAATAGGAGCAAATCGGTTTATATCGATCGCGCAGATGAAGGCGCCGTATCCTGCACCGGCGTGTGTACGGTTGTCTTTCAGGAATTCCTGGTCCATCATGCCGGCCATGGCGCCGCCCATG
>JABIQT010000764.1 GCA_018667995.1 Candidatus Latescibacterota bacterium | reverse complement strand
CCGCCGCCCGCTACAAATCGTGAGGCGATTACAATGTCGGCGCCCGACGAGGATGCCTCCATCATTTCAAGAATCAGATCAGGATTCTGTGTGTTGTCGGCATCCATGGTGACGACCAGATCATTTGGAGCAAATTGCTCACACGCATATTGAATACCTGTACCGATGGCCTGTCCAGCGCCACGGTTTATCTGATGGGTCAGAAGCGTGACCGGGTGTTTTGGAGACATCGCCGTTGCGATGGAACCCGTTTCGTCCGCACTGCCATCGTCCACAACGACAATATGGTACTGGGTACCGGAGAGCGATGAACCGATATGCTCTATCAATTCGCCAATACCATCGGCTTCATTAAATGCTGGTAGAACAACAATAACCAAGTGTGTACTCCGGCACGCAGAACGATGTCCACGGCCTCGACTATATCTTCCTGTAAATCTCTAGATATCCCAAGTTCTCTGGTACAGAGAAGTAATGGAACTCAAGCTCCGGTCGATTATCCCACAGCAAATCCGGATACGGTAAAATAATGCGTTCGTACTTCTTCTCAAGGGTTTTCATGAAATCGTCTGTCGGAGTCACGAAATCCCCCGTGTGCAGGATGATCCAATCTGCATCGGCACGGATATCACTGAGTCGGTCTTCAGGGAAGATCAACATATCCGTATAAAAGATCATGGGCACTACCCCGTAGTCGATCTTCACCTTGTCATCCGGCGTGCCATGTGTAGCAAGATAGGCAATTAGCGCTTCAAAAGGCCCATCATAACCCACAAGGAGCTGCGAGATATAGGCCCAGGGGAGGGATCTGACTCCGCTTCTCTCAGCTATGGCGCCATCGATGACGCTCATCCGGTGGAAGAACACCCTTTCGTCGGGTAGAAAATCGGAAGTCCCAGAGTCGCGGGCCCAGTCTGACTCCGCGAGGATCAATCCCACGTCCCATGCCGTGAATGGCAACATGTTTAACACTCTGGCAGGCAGCGCGTTAAAGAGGTTTGTGCTCCAGAAAACCACGAGGCAAACTACCGCTACGGTAGGATAAGATTGTCTTATTTTACTTAGAGCCATGGATAGCCCAAGAATGGCCAATGGGGCAATGCCGACGAGATATCGAATTTCGTTGGAGGGGCTCAACAATGCCAGTGTCAAAATGACACCCACCGGCACCAGCCAGATCAAATGTGTGGAGGAGCCCGAGTTGCTCTGCCATAGCTCCTTCAGTCCCTTTCCCACTGCAACGAAGACACAGGCAGCTGCCAGGTAAGGAAACCCCGTTAGGTTGAGGGTCACTCCCGCAGCGGCCAGGCCTCCGCAAATGCAGATTATCTGCCAGAATCTTGATAGGCGATCATGCAGAAGAAGGCCAAAAAGGCACAAGAGCAGAGGTGCACTGAAATTCTCGCAGAGCCGAGCACTCAATGTACCCGTGAAGTTGATTACCTTGTGGACACTGAACCATGCATATCCATGGGTCCAGAACTGGGCATAGAGTATCCAAGGCACCGTTAAACCCAGAAAACCAAGACTGGTCCTCCCGATCACTGCCCATGAGATCGCGGATCGAAATACTAATAACCAGTGCAGCCCAAGCCCAATGAGCGTCCCCGCGCACACTACGTAGTGACTGTGAAACAGAGCTGCAGAAGAGAGTACCAGGTGTGCCTCAGACCATCTGCGCCCTTCTGCGAGGCGCATGTATGCCCATATCATCCACAGCGTACAAAGGATGACGAGGCCATAGTACCGACACTGGCGAAAATATAGGAGAAATGGAATGAAATTCATCAGAAGCAGTGGTGCAACTACTTGGACCCAGCGATCTTGAGTGAGTCTGCGAACTATAAATGGGAATACCATTACCGCACCAATTCCGCAGAGGGCAAAGGGCAAACGAGCCGAAAATGTGGTCACACCAAAGAGGTAGAATGAGGCCGCCGTCAAATAGTATTGGAGCCAGGGAAGAACTATCTCCACATAATCCGCATTGTGAAGCGGAGGATAATAAGCCATTAGATTACGCCCGTCGAACATTCTGGGATAACCGTAAGT
>JABIQT010000243.1 GCA_018667995.1 Candidatus Latescibacterota bacterium | reverse complement strand
GTACCTGAAATATGCAGTGCTGAATAGATGCCTCAGGTCCGACGCCTCCCATTCTTTTTATGTCGTCATCAGATAGTGGTATCCGCCCTCTATATCGACCAAGTAAGCGGAAGGCATTGCTATTTGCATGATCTTCGAGCTATACGAATGTCTCAGGAAAGAGGCGATTCACGGCCGCCAAGAACTCTTCAATCATACTGCGCACCGCCTACACGGAGTCCAAGAGCGTCACCTTCGGTCTCAGTGAATGCTGTTCCTTTTTTCTGCGAGATCACGTGAAACAACGTGGTTCCCCAGGCAGTTCGGTTAAGCGTGCAATATATGTCGCCGAGTCTTCGTTTCTATTCACGCCGCCCCCCACCTTATTGACACAAATCTCACTGTATCATGCACATCGAACCAAACCACACCACCTCGAGGGTGATTCCATACCGGTTGATTCGCGTGGTTTTCTCCTGTCAATTTATACAGGCGATTCTATATTGGAAATAGCCAATGACTAAATGAAGCCAGGGGATACACATGGAAGGCATGGACGCCAAAGTAGCATTGAATGCGATTCGAGAGAAGCTTCTCTCGGCTGAGGAGCATGAGACGCAAATACGAGTGGAGCGGTCTCACTTATCCAAGATAGTTGATGCGCTTGAGCTCGTTACGCTGATCTGCGACTGCATGCCCGACGGGGTGTACGTTAAGGACCTGACCGGACGAATCGTGATGACCAATTCAGTGGGACCTCGGAACATCGGAAAGTCAGCGAACGGGATAGTTGGCAAGACTGCACGCGAACTATTTTCTGCCGATTCCGCACAACTGATTGAGCAAGAAGATAGCCATGTAATCTCCTCGGGGGAGGCGATGAGCTTTGAGGTCTGTGAGCCCATAGATGAACAAATGAGAAATTACCTGACCACAAAGATCCCCTACCGAGACGATGCAGGAGAGATCATCGGCCTCCTTGGCCTATCTCGGGACATCACAGAGCAGCGCCAAACCGAGGCGCTCAATCTTGTGCATGAGACCCGATTTAAGAAACTCCTTGAGGCCGCACCCGATGCAATCGTCGGCATGGATCACAGAGGTCTCATTGTGTTGGTGAATGCCCGGGTAGAGCACATGTTCGGTTACGATCGTGATGAGTTGATCGGTCAACCAGTTGAGTTCTTGATGCCGGATCGCTTCCGACAGCTGCATACGAGTCATCGGTCTGAGTACATAGGCAACCCCCTGACCCGCCCGATGGGAACAGGAATGGAGCTGACTGCGAAACACAAAGATGGCCGCGAATTTCCGGTGGAAATCAGCCTGAGTCCTTTTGAAACAGACGAGGGCATGTTCGTCACCAGCATAATTCGTGACATAACTGACCGAAAGGGTATGGAAATTCAGTTGCGCGAACACACCACCAACCTGGAAGAGCAGGTCATTCAGTCAGAGCGACTTGCTACCATTGGGCGCATGGCTGCACAAGTGGCGCATGAGATAAGAAATCCTCTGAGCACAATCGGTCTGAATATAGAGCTTCTTGCGGATGAGTTGGACGCACATGCATGGGAGGAACGCGCTGAGGCAGATGACCTGATACGCATCACGCTATCAGAAATCGAGCGCCTCAATAGTGTGATTACAGATTACCTACAATTCGCGCGCATGCCCGCAAAGCAGATCCACGAGCTCTCTGTGAATGATCTCGCACAGGACGTATCTCGTTTTATTCGACCAGAAGCCGCTCAAATGGGAATAGAGCTGAATTTGGAACTTGGGGACGATATGGATGCAGTACACATCGATCCGATTATCTTTCGACAGGCGGTATTGAACTGTATTCGTAACGCGTTAGAGGCGATGCCCGACGGTGGTTCGCTGACTATTGCTACTTCTATGAAGGGGTTTGCCGCGGAGCTTCTTATCTCCGACTCAGGATTGGGAATAGCTCCTGAAGATCAATCACGTGTATTCGATCCGTTTTATAGCACCAAAGATCGGGGTACTGGACTTGGCCTACCCTATGTACGTCAGATCGTCGCCGAATACGGGGGAACACTGGATCTCAAGAGCACTCCGGGTCACGGTACCTCCATCGCCATCAGGCTTCCTTCATCTATGGAAGCCAGATCCTGAGCACATCATGCAAGACCTTTTAAACTGTAACCGATGATGTAAGCTACGATAGCCGCGGCTCCACCAACCAAGAGCATCTCCAACCCCGATTTCCACCACCGCTTTCCCGTCACATACACCCTCAAAGATCCCACTACAAAAAGTGCCAGGACGGTCATTCCAACCGCGACCGGATACGAATACACCGCAAGGCTTGGTACCATATACGCTGCCACATAAGATATCAGCGGCACAAATCCCGCAACTGCAAATGCCCAGAAGGTCATCAATGCTGAACGGATGGGGAAGACATGGATATCCGGAATGATATGTAACTCCTCCAGCATCATGGTATCAACCCACTGTTTCCGATCTCCCGTAATGACCGTAACGACTTGCTCCAGTAATTCTCCAGTAAAACCTTTGCGGGAATATATGTCTCGAATCTCCTGGCGTTCAGCTACAGGGATATTGTCGATCTCCCAGTTTTCCCGTCGACGTTCCCGTTCGTGGTAGTCCCGCCTTGACTTCGCCCCCAGATAATTGCCCACGGCCATTGAGAGACCATCCGCAAACAGATTTGCAAAACCAAGGATGAGGACAATGCCCGAGGAGAGGGAGGCTCCGGCCACTCCAGAAATGACGGCGAATGTCGTCACGATCCCGTCCAGAGCGCCGTAGACAAGATCCCCTATATATCGCCCGTGCCGTGGATCGTGAATTCCAGATTCATCAAGCGCGTGTTGATCAGCGTGACGCCGTTTGGGTAGGTTTCCTGCATCGAAGTCCACAATTTCGCTTTTGTGATCTGTGTCTGGCATAGTTCACCCCTCCTCAAGCGTACCGTCGCTCCCCAAAGTATCTGGTACGAGCTCCAACAGATTCTGCTGTCGAAGAGGCTTTGTAAGAAATCGACCAGAGTGGTATGCCAGGATCTCCTCGTAGGTCTCCACATCCCCCACTGCCAGGAGGATAACCACCGGTATCTCCGGTGTGCACTTCTTAATTTCGCTGAGTGTTTGGTAGCCGTCTCTCTCAGGGATATTGAGGTCTATTAGAACCAGGTCAAATGGGTTTGAGCACACCATCTCAACTGCCCGAGGCCCGCTGTCTGACAGGGCTACGCGATAGCCAGCTTTGGTGTAGAGCTTGCCGATGGTCGAGCGGAGTACGGGATCGTCATCCGCAATCAGTATCCATGCAGCATCCGATGAGGCCTGTGAATCTGGAGCCATGATTTTCCTCCTGATGTTACGAAAAGCAAAGACTGTGCCAGCTCGGATCGGTACCTGGTACCCACAACAAGCCCTTTGGGAGGTAGCCGGAAGGTCCTGCACCCCGAGAACAAGTCTGGCCTCGCCAAAATGTCATTCACTTTTACGGCCGACCACCGGTAATTGACATTTTGTCAACTAGGCATGGAGCCACTCTTCACGACCAAAGACATTCTGTCGCATGAATGGACCTACACCGGCCTGTTACATCGAATCCTACCCCATTCATCCTGCCCAATCGTGCGGTCTCACTCAGTACCGGAGCATGTGGCCGACTGGCACGGATGTTGCATATCATATCAACAGTTAAACAATTGGTGCTCAACGTCTTATACGATATCAGGTGTGTTGGAGAAACCAGCTAATATGGCGTACTCAATTTTCCACAATGCCACGGCCAATCTGAACAGAACTATTCAGCAGATAGGCTTGTCGAATGATACGATTGAGTTCCTGCGCTATCCGGAATCGCTGCCAACAGTCTCGGTCCTTCTGCACGTGAACTCCGATGATATAGAGGTCCACTGGGGTTACAAGGAACGCTGCGATGAGTACAGTCTCAACCGCAAGCGGATCAACACGGAGAAACCTCGAAGGAAACATCTGAGCATGGGCGGGTGCCAGGGCGGCTGCGCATCACCGACCGCCACCGGCGCCTGGCTCAAACATAAGACTATCATTTCCACAATCGGGAAAATAAAGGATTCGACTACGGTTGCTGCTCAGGAATCTGGCGACGCAGTTTCAATCCACGCAGAGCTCTTTCGCGGAGCCGGATGTAGAGTAGTAGCCACAAGCAATTTCAAAGGAGGAGACTATGTACTGCCCGGACTGGACATTCCATCCGTCCGACGCTTCAAACATGAGACTCGCCACGTGAGAGCTGATTGTTGTTCAGACACGACGCAGAACATCGTTGAGCACAATGCCATCACCGTTGAGGAATTAAAGGCGTTGGCGTCAACCTACTCGTGTTAGCAGCACTTGAGATTCAGATCACCGCTGGAAATGTAGGGCACCCCGAGGCCAGCATGAATTATGGCGTGTGCAACTGGCCCACCTCTCTCGAGGCGGATGCGATGTCGGAATCGACCGGAACCATAGTCGTTCCTGATATCCTCGCAAACGTCAAAGGCGTGACCGACCAGAATTTCGACTGGATGCAGAACGACCCGCGGCGATACCGGGCACTTGAGCGGGTATCAAAACAGATCGGGGC
>JABIQT010000761.1 GCA_018667995.1 Candidatus Latescibacterota bacterium | reverse complement strand
GACCGCATATTGGCTGAACCTGCTATTCGCGCGGCCAGGCATCACCCCTCTTGAACGTTCAGATCGGACACGGGAATATGACCAAAAAACCGCACATTCTGGTACTCTGGTGTGACCAGATGCAATATCAGCGGATGGGACGTGTCGACGAGACGGCCCACACGCCGAATCTGGATGCTCTGGCGGATGAGGGCATCTGGTTCTCCCATGCATACACGGTGCAGGGCCAGTGTGTCCCATCGCGTGCCGCCATGATGACCGGCATGTCCCCACACGAATGTGGCGTGATGGTCAACTACGGATTCTACGACCATCAGAACATGCTAACCGGGAGAAAACACACCACATTGGCCCACGCATTGGGCAGTGAGGGCTACGAGACCGTGTACTTCGGCAAGAGCCATCTCGGTTCGCCGCTGGCGGAGTTAGGATTCACGGACGGCAGGAACTATGACGGACTGAATATCCCGGATGATGAGGCGGAAGCCAAAGGCATCAAGCATGTACCCGGATCTCTTCGCAGGGATTACCAGGCGGCAACTGATGCGGTGGCTTATCTGAAGGAGTACACACCCGACAGAGATCCACTGTTCTTCGTCTTTTCTACCAATCTACCCCATCCGCCCTTCTTCACCGAACACAAGTATGCCGATCTCTTTCCCGCCCAGGAAATGAAGTTGCCAGCCTCCTATTACTCGGAGACCTTCAATGATAAACCGCCCTTTCAGAAGGCGCATGCCGATGATGGTTCCCACGGCGCGCACGATGAGACCGCAGCCAAGCAAGAGCTGTCCGATTATTATTCCATGATAGCGATGATGGACGAGCACATGGGCAACGTGATGGCCGAATTCAAGCGCTTGGGTATCTGGGAAGAAACGTTGGTGCTGTTCCTCTCGGATCACGGCGACATGATGGGGGCACACAGGATGCGGCTGAAGGGAACGCTACCCTACGAGGAGATCTTTCACGTCCCCTGTATCTTCAAGCTGCCTGCAGATCAGAGCTCAAAACGAAGTGAGGTCGACGACCTCGTATCGTCTCAGGCATTTGCGGCCACGCTGTTGGGGTTGGCGGGGTGTGAGGTTCCATCGTCGTTTAGTGGCGCTGAATTCACGCAGGCATTTTTGCGTAGCGAGCATCCGGATGGCGAGTATATGTTCTTTGAGCACTATGCAGCCTACTGGGGGCTTCATCCCTTCTATGGCGTGCGCACACGCGACAAGAAGTACGTGCGCTACTACGGCCCCGATGACACGGAAGAGTTCTATGATCTCTGCGAGGATCCGGATGAGTTGAAGAACTTAGCAGCCGACCCCGCCTACCACAAGATCAAGCGGGATCTCTCTGAGCGGGCAGACGCCTGGTGGCAGTCGACGGAGGGACGGAACGTAGACTACTACGAGTCCGACTATTTCAGAACAAATCAGCACAACCTATGAGAAAGACCATATCACAAACTAGCGCAGTCCCATGGTATTCGACGGGGCGCACGCGAATTGCACGATACACGGCATACTTTTGTCGTGGATATAGAACTTATTGAATACAATGTCAGTTACAGACCACGCTCATCGGAGAAGGAATCATGTCTGAATTCAAAAATAAGATCGTAATCGTTACAGGGGGAGCAAAGGGAATTGGTCGCGGAATTTCCGAGGCATTCGACCGGGAAGGCGCCCATGTGTTGTGTGCCGATGTGGATGACGAAGCCGGCGAAGCGTTGGCGAGTAGTAGCGGCGTGAGATTTCAGCATGCTGATGTATCGAGTGCCCAGGTGTGCAGCGATCTGATACAATGGGCCGTCTCCGAGTGGGGGGGCGTGGATATTGTCTGCAATAACGTAGGTATTCAGCCAACTTCCAGTTATCTACCCGCCCACGAGCTGCCCGAAGAAGCCTGGAACCGCATCATCGACGTGAATCTCAAGAGTCGGTTCCTCATGGCAAAATACAGCATTCCAGTGATGATAGAGCGCGGTGGAGGCGTCATCATCAATACGGCGAGTGTACAGGGCTTGCAGTCAGCCAAGGGTGTTTCTGCCTATGCCGCCAGCAAGGGCGGGGATCTGTCGCTCGTTAGGCAACTCGCGCTCGAGTACGCCAGCGACAACATTCGCGTACTGGCGGTCAATCCCGGAACCATCGACACGCCGTTGGTCGATGAAGCACTGGAATCAATTGGTGGGGACGAAACTGTGCTCCGTCAGCAGATGGCAGAAGCGCACCCGATGAATCGCATAGGCAAGCCGGAAGAAATCGCCAATGCCGTTCTCTTCCTCGCCAGCAGTAAAGCCAGCTTCATGACGGGATCTTCCGTGAATGTGGACGGTGGCATGATGGCCAAAGGAGCCTGGGCGTGACCCAACCTTATTGTCCTGTTTCCCCCCTGAAACGGTTACTGGGGCCTACGCGCTATATCTTGATGATTCTGATGGTCGCTTCCGTAGCTTGCAGCCACGATCCTGTCTTTC
>JABIQT010000571.1 GCA_018667995.1 Candidatus Latescibacterota bacterium | reverse complement strand
GTAAACTATGCTACCAGGAGACGAACTATGAGTGATTCCCGTTTGATACTGGGTACCCGGAAAGGACTGTTGATCCTGGAGGGGCAGGCAGGTCGGTGGAAGCTCGTTCACGAGTATATGCCCGGCATCCCGTTTTCCTATGGCATGGTAGACCATCGCTCCGGCGTCCTCTGGGGTGGTACTGAGCACGGGCACTTTGGTCTCAAACTCTACAGAGCCACAGAACCCGGCGCTGAACTGGAGCAGGTAGACCGGCCCGAATATCCTGAAGGTGCCGTGAAATATGACGTTTGGGACGATCAGGCTGAAACGCCAGCTTCAATGACCTATATTTGGACCATCACACCCGGTGGCGATGACATGCCGAATCGGTTGTATATCGGAAGCGAGCCAGGTGGCGTGTTTCGTAGCGACGATGGAGGTGTTACATTTGAACTGATAGAGAGCCTCTGGAATCATCCCTCGCGAAAGGAGGCATGGTTCGGTGGCGGGCGCGACCAGGCAGGGGCCTGTTCGATCGTTGTGGATCCCCGTGATAGTGATCACCTCTTTGTGGGAGTCAGTTGTGGTGGCGTTTTTGAATCCTCGGATGGAGGCGCCACATGGGAGGGTAGAAACAACGGTATCGTATCGGAATTTCTACCGGATCCCAAGGCGGCTTACGGGCACGATCCCCACTGTCTCGTCGGATGCCCTGCAGAACCGGATACACTGTGGCAACAGAATCATGTCGGCGTCTTTGTCAGTCGGGATGGCGCCTATACATGGACGGACGTTTCCGAAACAGACGGCCCTGTAAAGTTTGGATTCCCGGTGGTGGTGGACGAACAGGAGCCCGAGTCTGCCTGGGTGGTACCCGGAGTGAGCGATGATCGTCGTATGGCCGTTGGCGGAGCGCTCTGCGTGTCGTACACCTCCGACTGCGGGCAGAGCTGGACTCCCCTCCGCGACGGATTACCGCAGGAACTGTGTTATGATATTGTGCTGAGGCACGCCCTGGACAAAAGGGGAGATTTGATGGCCTTTGGTAGTACCACTGGGAATCTCTTTGTATCAGAGGATCGTGGTCAGTCCTGGGAGTCAGTGGGCTGCTTTTTACCGCCTATCTATTCTGTTCGGATAGCCTGAAAACCTCTCTGGCCCCGGTGTATCCGGTCTCGATGCTTCTGATGTATCAAATGCAGTGGTCTTATTGCGAATGAACTATAGCCGCTTTCGATAAATATTCGAAAGCGGCTTTTTTTATGTATCGACGGCTTGTCTCCATCCTGAAAATCATCCTTCAGCAACTCAATACAATCCCTCCCACCAACAAAAATCCCCCTTGACAAAACTAAACAAATGTTTAGTGTATTAGTAGAAAGAGAACGTCGGTATCCATTCTTATCGCGCGGTATCTGTATGCATATAGCGTGTGTCTATATATCGAATTTTCCGGCATGGTCCATGGCCCGCCATTTGAAGACATCGTCCCCGCTCTTTGTGTCATTCAATCATCGTGTGATCTCCATGAATCCCCCGGAGAACGATTGGGGAGTTAATATCGGTGATACCGTAGATAGGGCACGTACATTGGTCCCGGGAGCCCGGTTTTGTGTCTGGGAGCCCCATATGGATTTCACTATGACAGAATCTATTCTGCGTCTGCTCTACAAACTCACTCCCCGTATCATGCCTGTACCCAACCTCAATGGGAAAGGAGCCTGGTTTCTAACGGCAAAGGCTGGATTGAAAGACCTGGAGTGGATTGCCGCGCAATTGCATGCCCGGGTCGGTGTGTCGATTGAACGCCGTACTGCCATGCTGGCATCTATTCGTAGTGATCCGGGAACGGTCCTTGCCATATCTGGTCGAGACAGAGTCTCCTTTTTAAAGACGACCCGAGTTAACGTGCTGGGAGATCTCGATATGCTCCAATTTGATGAAGACATGATTGAACGGTTGGAGCTATTTGGTTTTCGATCGGTCTGGCGTGTTTGCCAGCTTCACAGACGGCATCTTATGGTTCAATTCGGGGAAGCGGGGCGCCGGCTTTATGATTTTCTGAATCCGGCGGACCGGGACGATACTGTGCCGAACTATGAATGGCGTGAGATAGAACACGCGGAAGATTTTGACTGGCCCATTTCAGAACCGGAACAGATTGCGGAAACTCTCGGACAGCTTGTTCTGGCAGCAGCAGCAGAGTTTAACGACAGCAAACCGACACGATTAGAAGTTCGACTGATAATGGAAGATGGTGCCTCGCTCTCGAGAAGCCGTACTCTGACGGAACCCACAGCCAGACCGGAAGTGTTATCCCGTCTCGCCGCATTGACCTCGAAAAAAATAGCGGTGCCGGGAATGTCTGTTAAAACGGTGGTGCTCACCTTTGGCGGTCTGGTCCCTGTGATCCCCAGTCAACAAGCGTTATTCCTGAAGAAAGGCGATCGTGATGCGCTCATTGCGCGTATGGATAGGCGTTTTCCCGGAAAGTTGTTGAGACCTCATATTATTCACGAGACCCCCTTTTTTCCCGGCGACGAGTGGAAACTGGTGCCGGTCGTACAGGACGGGAAGTGATCGATCATGAGGGTGGTAGAAGAGACCATACTGGTGATGACAAAGGAAAATCGTCCCACACGGATCGAACGCGGTTCTATGTCATACCGTGTGATTCGTATGCTGGAATACTGGATTGTACAGAGCAAGTGGTGGTTGAAGGACGAACGCCGACTCTATATGCACCTGATCACTGACCAGGGGATGCTCGAGATTTTCTGCACCGATGGTGATTGGATGCTCTCAAAAATCTGGGATTAACCCGTAACACAGACTGTCCACAAGTGTATACCTGCCCTAAGCTCTTTGTGTCTTCGTGCTTTTTTGTAGCCCTTAATTTGCCCTGATTTCTCTGTGTCGCGGTGGTTAATCCGAACACCGTTAATGTGCCACAAAGCAGGTAAACCAACATGTTCGCCCATTTACATGTCCGCAGCACATTCTCCTTCCTCTCAGGTGGTTCTTCTCCCGAGGATCTCGTAACCAGCGCCAAAAGAAACAACGACAAGTATCTTGCCCTGACCGACGTAAACGGTGTATACGGGGTCGTACGGTTCCTCAAACTTTGCAAAGCGGAAGGTATCGTCGGTATCGTCGGCGCGGAAGTTACCCTGGATCATCATCCTGTAGTACTGCTTGCCCAGACGAAAGAAGGGTATGCCTGCCTCTGTGACCTCTTGACAAAAGTTCACCTGGCAGACCGAAAAAAACCGGGTATCCTGCTGGAAAATATCCCCGATCACCAGGATCTGATCTGCTTGTCGGGGGGCCGTGAGAGTCTGCTTCGAAAACTCGTAAGCGAAGGAAAAATCGGCGCCGCCAGATCATGGCTCGAAAGATTGAGTAAGGCCTTTCCCCATAAACTCTACGTGGAGCTGGCCAATACCGTCTCCTATGGAGATCGGGCCATGATCGATGCGTTGTACCATCTGTCTCAAAAGATGGACCTACCGGTGGTGGCGACCAATGATGTGCGATATGCTGAGTCCGTAGATTATCGCCGGTACGACCTGCTCACCTGCATTCGGCTGGGTATAAAAATCCACGAGCCGCACGCGCAACGCCCGACCAATGCCGAGGCCTATCTGAAAGATGAATTGCAGCTTCGTCCCCTCATTCCCTATCCGGAAGCTTTCATTAATACCATCCGAATCGCGGAAAGCTGCAACGTGGAACTCGTTCCCGAATACATTACCCCGCCGGCAGCCATCCTCCCGGACGGCATGTCTCCAAGGGCCTACCTTAACAAGCTGTGCGGAGATGCCTTGCTGAACACCTATCCCGCAGATCGGCAGGACAAAGCAGTTGTACAGTACAATAAAGAATTCGGTGTCATAACCTCGCTTGGCCTCGAGGAATACTTTCTGGTGGTTCGTGAAGTCGTCAATGAATCCCGGAAACGTGGTATACGATGCGCCGGACGGGGTTCGGCAGCCAATAGCATCGTGGCGTACCTCCTCGGTATAACCGGTGTGGATCCTATTCGGCATAACCTGCTCTTTGAACGGTTTCTACACAGCGGCCGCAAAGGAACTCCGGATATCGATATTGATTTCGACAGCGAACGGCGTGACGAGATTATCGAATGGGTTGAACAGCGATTCGGCATTGAACAGACTGCCATGACCGCCACACTCATAACCTACCAGCTTCGCATGGCCATAAAGGATGTGGCAAAGACATTGGGATGGCCGCTTGATGTAATCGACAAACTCACACCGGCCATCCCGTCCAGAAGTGCGTCAGAGGTTCGTACCTACCGCAATCATCTCTCTGCCATTCTCGGGGAGTCTCCGCTATTTGAACTCCTCATCACGATGGTAGAAGGACTCGCCGGTATTCCAAGACACCTCGGACTGCATGCGGGTGGTATGGTCCTCTCCAGAAAACCCCTCAGGCATTTTACGCCTGTTCAGGTTTCTGCGAATGGCGTCAAGGTGGTGCAGTTCGACAAGAATGATGTGGAAGCTCTGGGGCTGGTGAAACTGGATGTGCTGGGGCTGCGTATGCTAGCGACTCTGAGTGAAGCCGCCGAACTCGTGGCCAAAACAGAAGAGGATCCCGCCGATGTCGATGCCGTCTCATTGGAAGACGAAGAGGTCTATGACCTCATCTGTTCCGACAGCACGATTGGCCTGTTCCAGATAGAGTCCCAGGGACAGATTCACCTGCTCGCGGTCAATCAGCCTCGCAATTTTGATGACCTGATAGCCGAGATTGCTCTTTTCAGACCGGGCCCCCTGCAGGGGGGTATGGTACATCCTTTCGTCCGTCGACGAAAAGGCACAGAGCCTATCGAATATGAACATCCCGACCTCATTCCGGCGCTTAAAGATACCTATGGTATCATCCTGTTCCAGGAACAGGTTTTAGAGGTCGCGCATCGTTTCGCAGGTATGTCCCTCGCGGAAGCTGATGATTTCAGGGCATTGATGTCGAAGTACCGGGATCCCGATGAGATGGAGTCCATGAGGGACAAATTTGTCGGTGGCGCTATGGAGCGAGGGATCCCCCAGGATATTGCAAACAGCGTATTTGATAAGGTCTCTAAATTCGTGGGGTATGGGTTTTGCCGTAGCCATGCGGCCGCATTCGCCCGGATAGTGTATCAGTCAGCCTGGATGAAACGGTTTTATCCCGCGGCCTACATGGCGGCGGTGATGCAACATCGCCCTGGGATGTACAGCCTGATGACGCTGGAGCAGGAGACGCGGCGATGTGAGGTGCCGATCGAGATTCCGGATATCAACCGCTCACTCACGCGATATGATCTCATGCATACGCCCGATCATAAACTCTGCATTAATAAGCCGTTGACCGCCATTGATAACGTGACGGCTGACATGGCCAGAGCAATTGTCTGGGAGCGGATGAACGGGGTTTATAAGTCGGTTGAAGAACTGTATCAGCGGGTGAAGATGCCTCGCGACGCCCTCGACAATCTTGCGAAATCCGGTGCCTTGGACAGCATCGCGAATAGCAGTCGCGGCGCCATGTGGGACATCGGTGTCCTTGCCCGCCGGC
>JABIQT010000759.1 GCA_018667995.1 Candidatus Latescibacterota bacterium | reverse complement strand
TGGTCATCCGGTCTGTCACCACATCAGATCGCATTCGAATGCGCGTATCAGGGAGCAGCATCGAGACGGGCTGTCGACCGGCCTCCATCGCCGTCTGGATCGCCAGAAGGGTCGTTCCGCTTGCTTCCAGGAGTTGATCTGCCGCTTGACGCGACACGCTCATGGCAGAGATTCCGGAATGAGCAGGAGTCATATCCTGTCGAAACTCGACCATCTCGTCGAGAGCTGTGGTCCCAGCTCCCGTGACGAATAGAACTCCGGAGGCGCCGCGTTCGCGGGCTGCCATGATCTTATACCTTAAGGCTCGGTATCCAGCAAAAGGTCCGCTGGTGGATGTCCCGTCGGGCGTGTGCCTCAGGATCAGAACTATGTGTCCCTGCACATTTATGCCAGCGTAGTCATCATGGCCCAATTCGGGCGCTACGATGCCATATCCGACAAATACACCGGGACCTTCGACGGCCCCGGTGGCTGAAAAGGATATGGGCCGAAAGTGCTCATCAAGTTGAAAATCTGTCGTACGGGAGGGGTTGAGAAAGGACAGGTAATTCTCTGGACCTACGCGCTTGTCGCTCCGAAGCTGAAACGACTGCATCCAGGTCCCAGCGTCGCCACCTGGCTGAAGACCATATCGCTGGAATTCCCGGGCAATGTATTTTGCAGCGGCACGGGCGCCATCCGTACCGGCCCGGCGTCCCTGGAATGCGTCCGAGGCGAGTACACGAACGTGTTGTCGCAGCTCAATGGCCGTTACCGCCGAATTGCTGCCCGGGGGAATGGGGTCCGGAATGCGGCACGTAATAACAGAGAGACAGGCAAGCAGTATTAAGAGGCGGCCAAGAGTCATAGGCAAAGCAGCGGTCGGATATCCATGAATGATGAGACATGGCAAGTTACGGGCTATTCAACCTACCTACAATCGCTTTTTGAAGTAGCCCTAACTTGCCATCTCTCGTCATCTATTCGTCTCGCAGCGAGCGTGTCGGATTGATCGTCGCAGCCCGAAACGACTGATATCCGACGGTCAAGAACGCGATCAACATGGCCATGCCACCCGACATGAGAAAGGCGCCCATCCCGATGTCAGTCCTATAATAGAAGTCCTCCAGCCATTGCTGCATACCAAGATAAGCCACCGGAGTAGCCACGAGGAGAGCGAGACCGACCAGGACGACGAACTCGCGGGAGAGTAAGAGAACAATGGTCGAGATCGATGCACCCAGAACTTTCCTCACACCAATTTCCTTCCTGCGCTGTTCGGCCGTGAAGGAAGCTAATCCATAGAGTCCGAGGCAGGCAATGACCACAGCCAGACCCGAAAAGACCGAAAAGATCTCACCGAGTTTGCGATCGGACCTGATCAGGTTATCGAAGTCTTCATCAAGAAAGGTGTATTGGAAGGGTTCGGAGCCCGTGATGGACTGCCATGTTTCTTCTACTTCGCTAAGGGTGGTCTGTATACTCTCAGGCCTGATTCTGACCGCAATGTAGCGTGCATCAGACCGCAGTCGGAACACCATTGGTTTGATGTCCTCGTGAAGCGAGGCGTAATGGAAATCCTTAACAACGCCAACAATATTACCGATGATTTGACTGCCGCCCGGATCAGGTTCAATGAGCCTCGATTCTGTGGGATTGCTCAAACCAAGTTTCGCAACGGCCGCCTCGTTCACCACATAGCCGGCTTCATCCGCGCCAAATTCCTTCGAAAAGCTTCTTCCCTGCAGCAGTTCTATTCCCATGGTCTCAATAAAATTGTAACCCACCGAAAGAGTTGCGAGCAGAAATAGGTCGTTCCCCGCCCCTTCCAGCATGAAACCGTTGTTATCGACTGATCCACCAGGAATATGCCTTGTAGATGCGCTCGATACCACGCCAGCATGCTGCGCAATACGCTCCTGGAATGCCTCCCGCTGTTCTCCAAGAGCTGATGCCCGATGTATCACGGCAACCTGCTCCTTCTCGAATCCCAGCGGCTTATTCTGCATGAAACTCAATTGATCATAGACAATCAGCGTGCCCGAGATCAGTGCGATGGAGATGGCGAATTGAAAGACGACGAGGCCGCTTCGGAGCCAGGCACCACTCGTCCCAGCGCTCAATTTGCCCTTCAATACCTCCTGCGGCATGAATGACGACAGATACAGTGCAGGATAGCTCCCAGACAGGATGCCGACAAAAAGCGCGAATCCGAGAAGGGCCACAATGGCCGTCCCCCCCCACAACACGTCCATTGAGATAGACTTCTCAGCCATGACATTAAACGATGGTAGCATTGAGAAAACGAGAACAAGGGCGGTCCCTAGAGCCACGAAGCTAAGCAATGTTGATTCGCACAGAAACTGGCCAAGCAGCTGGCTTCTGTATGCGCCCATCACCTTTCTCACGCCGATCTCTTTGGCGCGGTTGGCGGAGCGGGCCGTAGCCAGGTTCATGAAATTAATGCAAGCCAGAAGCAATATGAAGAAGGCGACGGCTGAGAAGATGTAGACGTACGACATATTGCCATTCGGTTCAATCTCGCCTTCGTAATGGGATGTCAGATGAATATCCGTCAATGGCTGCAAGGCAAAGTCATACTTACCACCTGAGGCGAGGAATTCGTCGATGGTAATCCCCATAGCCTGCTGTACTTGAGGGCCGACATATTTCCGTATCATATCTGGAAACTTGGCAACGAGCTGGTCAGGCTGGGCGCCCTTCTGAAGCACCAGATACGTCTGGATATTATTGCTGATCCATATGGGGCTACGACTGTCGTCAACAGTGGCGAAAGACGCCAGGAAATCGTAGTGAAAATGAGAATTTGAGGGGACGTTCTTGGTGATTCCTGTTACGCGATAGTCATCACCGCTAAACTTCAGCGTCCGGCCGAGGGGATCGGCGGCACCGAAGTATTTATCAGCCATATCTTCGGTCAGCACTACGGTCATGGGTTCATTGAGTGCGGTTGCGGGGTCACCGGCGATCATGGGTGCCGTGAAAACTTGAAAGAAAGTCGAGTCGGCAAGAAATATGCGCTTCTCCTGAAACTGCTGATCGCCATTCTTTACTAAGCGCTCACGATAGAATTGGCGCACACGAGTGGCGATCTCTACCTCGGGGAAGTCCGACATCAGTGTATGTGCCATCGGCGCGGAGGTAGTCGTCGCATCAATGGCCTGCCCGGCAATAACACCGTGGAGCGTCACGCGGTAAATCTGATCGGCCTTCTCATGGTACCTGTCGTAGCTCAGCTCGTCACGAATGAATAGGACAATCATCAGACAACATGCAATGCCGATAGACAGACCCAGCACGTTGATTGCCGAGTAGCCCTTGTGCTTGAGAAGACTCCGGATGGCAACGTTCAAGTAATTTCTAAACATGGATTGCACCTCGTCACGCGGTAAAGGTCAGAATTGTCATTTGCAGTCAATGACTGTGACGGAACCTGCCGCCGAAATGTTTCAACCGTATCTGTTAAGGTAAAGAATAAATGCACATTGTTCGGATCAGCACTTCGTTGCCGAGCATTGACATGATGGTGCGATACAGCATTCGTATGACTGGCCGCACGGCAGGAAATGGGGACACCGTACCTGCCAGATCGCAGCACGCCCTTATGAGTTGCCTCCGGCCAGCCATGTTGAGATCTACTATCTGCCCTATTTCTTAGCCTTCCCTAATCTACCGGCACGGTCTGGATTTCGAGGTTTTGGCCACGTCCTTCTCTCTCCAGAATCTGGATTGACAGGTAGAAGGCGCTTTTCTCTGGGAAAAAACTCAGGATCCTCGGACGCCAGGTATATTAGCGAGGCGGCCAGAATAACGTTATTTCTGACTTCATCGAAGACGACCTTGTCATAGGTATCACGATTGGTATGCCATGTGTAGCGAAAATAGTCCCAACTTAGGGAACCCAGACCAAAACCTGGAGCGCCAGCGGCCACAAAAGAGGCATGGTCCGACCCTCCCCCTGCCGGCATCCCAGGCACCGTCAGCTTGATGTGTGTGGCTACTTCCTGTGGTACTTTCGAAAGCCACCGACCAAGAAACTCTCCTGAGTTAGAATAACCTGAACCGGAGATTCTTACCACACGTCCGGTGCCATTGTCCTGGTTGAATAGAGCTTGAAGTTTTCCTACTATTTCTGGGTGGTCTTTCACGAAGGCTCGGGAACCATGCAGTCCGTGCTCCTCACTACCCCAGTGTCCTACCAGAACAGTACGCCTCGGGTTCGGATATACCTTCTTCAGAATCCGTAAGGCCTCCATCATTGTCAGCGTCCCGGTGCCATTATCAGTCGCACCCGAGGCCCCATCCCATGAATCAAAATGGGCGGACAGCATAACGTATTCATCCGATTTTTCTGATCCCTCGATACGCGCGACAGTGTTAAAAGCCGGCGTGGTTCCGGTTTCGCTCGAGGTCGCCACAATTCGGACCTTTGGGTCATCTCCATGTTCGACCAGACGAAAGAGAAGTCCGTAGTCCTCCAGAGCCACATCCACCGTGGGGATCTGCTTCGTGTAGGCTGCAAAGATCCGGTCTACCCCCCAGCCTCCCGTTGATCTGTTAGTAATAATACCAGCCGCCCCGGCTGATTCCAACGCTACGGGGAGGGTGCGTGTCGTATATCCATATCGTTTAATTCTTTCAGACCAATTCTTGCGAAGGCTGTCTCGTTCTGCCTTCATTTTCTCGAACGTGGTTTTAAGTGCGAATTCTTCCCAATTGTCATTCGAGCGACCTGTAATTGGAGGCACCGACATCAGCACGAACTTACCTTTTACGTTCGGCAGCCATGCCTGAAATCCGACAGAATCGGTGTCTGCCAGGATAGTCAAGGGCGCGGTCACGCCTTCGGCACCCGTGTCAGGACTCCATGCCAGCATGGTCCCCTCAAGGGTACGGACTCTCGGCTCCAGCAGGTCAATATGCGTAACGCCTCTTTCCCAACCGCGCCATTTTCCCCATTCCTCGTTCTGAGCCGAGATGCCCCATCCCCTATACTTATCAACAGCCCAATCATGAGCTTTGTTCATCTGCGGCGAGCCAACGAGTCGGGGACCGATGACATCAAACAGCTCATGTGCCAGCTGTTCAAGTTGAGAATTGTCCATGGCCTCAGACCATATCTCAGAGAGCACTTTGTCGTCAGAGGCTAGTGTCTGGGCATCGACATTATGTACACCACGAAAAGACATTACGACCGCAAGTACAGCTATCCACCGGAACATGGCACCTCCCCCTTCGGATTGTTGTCTCGATAATCAGACTCGTCGTCGACGACCAGCACAAAAGTCAAACAAATCGTCTCGAATTAAGTCAATCTCTCCACCACTAATCAACGCGGAGTTATACAGCTACCCCACATCTATTGTCCGACCCTCCTGGTAAGAACGTATGGACGCGAGTGCCAAGGCCAGTGCTCGCCTACCTGCCTTCGCCTGCACGGGCGGAGGCCCACCCGACCGGAAAGCTTGGATCATATCTTCGAAGTAGCTATCGAAGGTCAATTGAAATTGCCGATCCGAGTCGTTGAAATATCCTGCACGCCAGACCTCGGCAGTTTCGTTACCCGCTTCCTGAAATGTAAAACAACGGACAGTGTCTTCCACGGTGACCTGGCCCTTACCCCCGTTAATTTCTAACCAATGAGTCCGTGGATAGGCATATGAGGTATCATAGGATCCGATGAGAGCTCCCACTGCACCACTTTCAAACTGTAAGGCGATCACCATGGTGCTGGGTCCCTTACCGGTCGACTCCGACATTTGCGCAGATACGGATGCGATCGGACCACAGAGATATTCCAGCATGTCGAATCCGTGACACTGAGTCTCTATCAGATTGTCATGGTCGGTGCAGTCATCACCCTCTCCTCCAAATCGCCAGACCGCGTGTACCACATTACCAAGCCGACCGTCGGAGATCGCTTTCCGCGCCATCTGAACAGGACGTGCATATCGGTGATTGAAGTTGATGGCAAAAAACAATTGGCGGGATCCGGCCTCTTTCAGAAGGACATCAGCTTCCTCCATGGAGAAGACCAGCGGCTTTTCTACCAAAAGTGGAAAGCCCGCGCGTATGATTTGCAGCGTGGCCTCGAAATGCCCCTTGCTGGGAAGACATAGGCTGACCAGATCGGGCGTTTCACGCTCCAACATCTCTTCCACATCGGTGTACCACGAGACTCCGTACTCCAAAGCACGGGCCTCAGTCCGGTCGGGGGTCCTTCCGGCAAGTGCACAAAAATCAATATCGGCACGCTGCGAGAGGATCCTTGCATGCTGGTTCCCCCAACCTCCGGCGCCCACAAGGGCGATTTTCGTGCGTGAGCCTTCTGACATGGGATCCCTTTCTGTGATTTACTGTACGGCGATGACCTTTCCAGAATCCTTGCCGATAAAGGTCTCATAGGCCTGATTAAGCTCTTCAATGGGGTAACGATGGGTAATTATGCGCCCAAGAAACTCTCGGTTGTTCGTTAACAATTCAAGATTCGCAGCCAACTCATCAAAACGGAAATACTCACTTCCCAGAATGGTCCGTTCGGTACTTATTAGATCTGGAGAAACTTCGAGGGGAAGCGCACCTCCATGTCCGACACAGACCTGCACACCCCGTTGATCCAGTTTATCGAGCGCAGCACGGCGGGCCGACGTGACTCCGCTCGAATCAATGGCGAGGTCCACCGTCTGATATCCGTGATCATCCAGTCCGTCAGACAGGGAGTTTTCTGAGATGTTTACAGGAAGCCCACCGAGTGACTCGGCGATATCGAGTCGAAACGGTACCATATCGGTAATCAGAACGGGGAAATCGTGCCCCAAAATCAACTTCGCCATTGCCAGTACGCCAAGACCGATAGGTCCGGAACCCGTGATAAGCAGCGATTGTGGGTCCAGATGTGCGTTATTCGCCCGGAAAACTGCATGTCCACCTGTCCCCATGACATCAAGGAGAAGAGTCGCCTCATCCAAAGGTAGATCGTTGTCCACCGGCAGAAAAACATTCTCATTCACAAGGGCGTATGGACCGTATCCACCGTCACAGCTGAAGCCATAATCGGCGCGCTTGCTCTTGCATTGATTCGTAACGCCCAATTTACAGTTTCTGCAGGTGCCGCAGAAATCCATCAGAAAAATGACACCCGGCGTACCCACCGGTACAGAGGTATTCTGCCCCACGCTCACGACAATTCCAGCAGCCTCGTGGCCAGGTGCAATCGCGGAGCCTCCATGGTACTGTCCAAGATCTGATGCGCACAGGGCGTTGGCCTTACACGCCACCAACAACTGGCCCGATTGCGGCTCGGGCACTTCTCGCTTTACGAATTCTATGACGCCGTTTCCCTGGAACACAGGATACGGTGCAGTTTGCGGTATCGCGGACATAGATCTCCTTACATTGTCGTTGGCATTGCGCTGGTAACATGATGCGGCAAAGACCACCGGCCAAAGCTGGCCTATACGGGCACGTTGGGATTAAAAAGGTATATGTGAGATAGCCTTTCATCTTTCAAGCGTTTGTTTCGGAAGAGATGTATGATAATGGACCAGTTGCTGGTGTGCAATATTGATTTACCCCGTTTCTGAGCGACGCAGACCGGGCCAGCGTACTCAGATTTGTGGCAAGCT
>JABIQT010000291.1 GCA_018667995.1 Candidatus Latescibacterota bacterium | reverse complement strand
GTCTGGGTCCCCGTAAATCTGAAGGATGATGGGATAGATTATGGTCAAAGCCATCATGACACCATAGAGAGAGAACGCGGCCAGAAATTTGCCCAGAATAACGTGCCAGTCTTTCACCGGCGAGGTCAGTATCAACTCTATGGTGCCGGATTTCTTTTCTTCCGAGAAAATCCTCATGGTTAGCATGGGCATGAGAATTAATACAGAGACGAAACTCATCACGCTGAAAAGAGGCCGCATGATCATCTCGTTGATATTGATTCGTTCCATCATGGGCGGATACTGAGCCGCCTGCCTGAACATTTCCTGATATCCCAGAAGTCCGAGATAGAAAAATAAACCGGTTACGAATAGAAACACGGTACCAAGCGCATAGAATATCGGAGAGAAAAAGTAGCCTTTGAATTCTCTCTGCCAGATGGCCAGCAGTGCCTGCATGTCAGCCGTCCTCCTCTTCTGTGGTTAACTGGAGGAATATCTCTTCGAGACTCATTCCCGACCTGGATAACTCCATTAATCCCCAACTCTTATTCACCACGGCACTCGACAGCCGTGCTCTGATATCCTCACCGGGGTTGGTTTCAACATCGTAGCTCCAAAGACTCTCGCCCTCGGAGTTTCGGGTCTTCACGCTTACCACACCTTCAACTTCTTTAAGTGTTCCCATTACCTCTTTCACGGGGCCTTGAATCTGCATCGAAACCGATTGTGAACCCTGAAGTTTGGTGTTCAGGTTGGTCGGTGTATCCATGGCGACCACTTTGCCCTTGTTGATAATCACCACACGCTGACATGTCATGCTCACTTCGGGCAGGATGTGGCTACTGAGTATGATGGTATGGTCCCCTGCCAGGCTTTTGATCAGATTTCGAACTTCGATAATCTGTTTGGGATCAAGGCCGTTTGTGGGTTCATCGAGAATCAGTACGTCCGGATCGTGGATCAGCGCCTGTGCAAGGCCTACCCGCTGTCTATAGCCTTTGGACAGTTGTCCGATAATCTTATTCTGTACGTCGCCAATGGCGCACACATCTATGACGTGTTTTACACGTTTGGCTCGGTCTCTTCCCGGTAGATCCTTAAGTCGCGCTACGAATTCCAGGTAGGGTTTGGCGCGCATGTCAAGATAGAGCGGCGCATTCTCGGGCAGGTAGCCCACACGTTTACGAACTTCTATGGAGTCGTCAAATACATCGAACCCCGCGACTTTCGCCGTACCGGCTGTAGCCGGCATAAAGCAGGTCAGGATTCGCATGGTCGTCGTCTTGCCTGCGGCATTAGGCCCTAGAAACCCAAGTATTTCGCCTTTTTCAACTTCGAAAGAGACGTTCTCAACGGCTGTGAAATCTCCGTATTTCTTGGTCAGTTCCTTTACTTGAATCAAAATCGACCTCCAGGTCACACCAGATGCTGCAGTGTGGACCTCACTGCACGTTGAAAAAGACAGTTACACTAAGTCTGCAAACAATAGGATATGCCGCAGAAACCAAGATCAAACCAAGTTTAGATAGACTCAATAATATAAACCTGCGCCCCCCCGAAATCAAGCGATAGATCAGAGGCTTTTACCCGACCAGAACCATGCAGCGTCCACATGATGCTGTAACACGCCACGCAGTCTGCTTGGCCGTAGATACATCTTTCACAGATTCCCCATGAGGGTCACCTGAAGGTACGTTCCCTTTTCTTGAAAAACTGAACAACGGAGTCCAGGTATGGTTGGTCCGTCCGCACGTGGATTGTGTCAATGCCCGTGACCTGAAATAGCTTGTCCCTCGTAGCGCGAAGTTCCTGATTCTGTCTAAGGTAAGCCTCTCGCCAAGCGGAGTCGCTGGTATCAACGAGGATTTCCTCACCGGTCTCCGCATCTTCGAGTTCAATCAAACCTACGGGTGGGATTTCCAATTCTCGCGGGTCGGTCATTGTAATTGCTACCACATCATGTCTCTTGTTTGCTATTCGTAGGGCCGTGTCGAATCCGCTGGCCAGGAAATCCGAAACAAGAAAGACAATGCTACTGCGATTAATGATCCGATTCATGTACTCGAGCGCGAACTTGATGTCTGTGCCGGATCCCTCTGGGCGACTGTAGAGTAGTTCCCGAATAACGCGAAGAACATGGGTACGGCCTTTGCGAGGGGGAATGAATTTCTCGATTCTGTCCGTGAAAATCAGAAGACCAACGCGGTCGTTGTTTTTTGTGGCTGCAAATGCGAGGAGGGCACACAATTCCACCGCAATCTCGCCCTTCATCTGCTCTCCCGTACCAAAATTTCCGGATCCACTGGCATCCACAAGCAGCATAACGGTAAGTTCACGCTCTTCCGTAAAGCGTTTGATGTAGGCGCGTCCGGTGCGGGCTGTAACGTTCCAGTCTATGGATCGAATATCGTCTCCAGGCTGGTACTCCCGGACCTCGGCGAATTCCATCCCTCGGCCCTTGAAGACGCTGTGGTATTCGCCGCTGAATGCATCATTGACCAGGCGCTTTGTTCGAATTTCGATCTGACGAACGCGTTTGACAATCTCTTTTGGTATCACGGTATTTCTACCCGATCAAATATGCGTTGTACGATTTGCTCAGGGGTTACGTCTTCGGCCTCCGCTTCATAAGTGACAATGACCCGATGTCGCAATACGTCCATGCCGATTGACTTGATGTCCTCTGGCGTCACATATCCGCGGCGCCGCAAGAATGCATGCGCTCGAGCGGCAGTCGCTAGAAAGATGGTGGCACGTGGCGAGGCGCCGTAGTCGATCAGGCCCTTCAAGTCTTGAAGGCCATATTCATCGGGGTTTCTGGTGGCAAAGACAAGATCGACGATGTACCGCTTGATCTTTTCGTCCATGTATACCTGTTGGACGGTTGATCGAGCCTGGATGATCGCGTCGGGTGAAATCACCTGATTGACGGATGCGATGTTGGGAGACGTCATCCGTTCGAGAATTTCGAGCTCCTCGGATTTCTGTGGATAAGTAATCTTGAGTTTGAGCATGAAGCGATCCACCTGCGCCTCTGGCAGAGGGTAGGTACCTTCCTGCTCAATAGGGTTCTGAGTGGCCAGGACCAGGAATGGGTCGTCCAGTGGAAAAGTTTGGTCGCCTATGGTGACCTGCCTTTCCTGCATGGCTTCCAGGAGTGCACTCTGAACTTTGGCCGGTGCTCGGTTGATCTCGTCTGCCAGGACGATGTTGGTGAACACGGGGCCCTTTTTGGGCGTGAACTCGCCAGAGTTGGCGTTATATATCATGGTTCCCGTGAGATCGGCCGGAAGCAGGTCAGGCGTAAACTGTATTCTCTGGAATTCGGCCTTGACCGATTCTGCAAGGGTCTTTACGGCAAGTGTTTTGGCGAGCCCCGGAACCCCTTCGAGTAATACATGACCATTGGCGAGTAACCCGATCAGTAGACGCTCCATCATATATTGCTGCCCGACGATAACCTTCGCCGCCTCGCCGAGCAGTGTGTCCACAAATGCGCTTTGTTCGTGGATTTTCTCGTGTATGGCCCGGATGTCATCAGGGCTGACCGTTTGTGTCGTCTCCATACGGGGGTGTCCTTATTCGATCGGGAGGCAGATGTCGGCCCGGATGTGATCAGGGGCCGCTATATCTGCCAAATGGTCTAATCGGAGGTTTTTGTCGTACTGGAAGAGGAATCCGATTTCGAGGATTCGGTCTTGCTGGATTCGGATTTTTTAGAGTCCGATTTCGCAGTTTCGGAACTACTGGAAGAGGAGTCTTTGTCCGCCTTCTCGCCCTTCTTATATGATTCACTTCTGTAGTCGGTCGTGTAAAAACCATCGCCCTTAAACAGAAAACCAGCACCGCCACTTATCAGGCGTTCGACGGCCCCTTCGCATTCCGGGCAAACCTGAATAGGATCCGCCGTCATGCTCTGAAACTGTTCAAAATCGTGGCTACATTCCTTACACTTGTATTGATAGGTGGGCATACATCCTCCACTCAAAATCAAAAGCCGGCGCCGACTTCCGGTCGGCGCCGGCCTGAACATCCGATATCAGGAGATATCGGCTATTACATCATGCCGCCATAACCGCCGCCGGGAGGCATCGCAGGGGGCGCCTCTTTTTCCGGAATGTCGGTAATCAGCGCCTCGGTCGTCAACAGAAGTGCGGCCACACTGGCTGCGTTCTGGAGGGCGACTCTGGACACCTTAGCGGGATCGATCACGCCTGACTTCAGCAAGTCTTCGTACTCACCGTTGTTGGCGTTGTAACCGATGCTGCCCGATTCGTTCTTCACATGCTCGACGATCACAGAACCTTCGGCGCCTGCGTTTGTCGCAATGTGCCTCAGGGGTTCTTCCAGTGCCCGTCGGACGATATTCAAGCCCACCAATGCATCTCCTTCGGCCGCGACACCGTCGAGTCCTTTGAGGGCACGCACGTAGACGACGCCGCCACCAGGGACGATGCCTTCTTCGACGGCTGCTCTGGTAGCATGAAGAGCATCTTCAACGCGAGCTTTCTTTTCTTTCATCTCTGTTTCGGTCGCAGCACCGACGTTGATGACCGCTACCCCGCCGGCCAACTTGGCCAAGCGTTCCTGCAGCTTCTCACCGTCGTAGTCCGATGTCGTTTCTTCGATCTGGCGACGAATCTGAGAGATCCGGGCCTCGAGATCAGCGTGTGTACCTGCGCCTTCGATGATGGTCGTCTCATCTTTGTCGATTGCTACACGCTTGGCGGTACCAAGATCCTCGAATGTTACGCTTTCGAGCTTGATGCCGATGTCTTCCGTGATTACGCGGCCACCGGTAAGGATGGCTATGTCCTCAAGCATCGCTTTGCGACGATCACCAAAGCCTGGGGCCTTGACTGCTGAAATCTTCATGGTTCCGCGCAGCTTGTTGACGACCAGTGTTGCAAGGGCCTCGCCTTCGACATCCTCTGCGATGATGAGAAGCGACCTTCCCTGCTGGACGACCTTCTCAAGAATGGGCAGAAGGTCTTTCATGGCACTGATCTTCTTCTCGTGGATCAGAATGTATGGATCTTCGAGTGCACACTCCATACGCTCTGAATCCGTGACGAAGTAAGGAGACAGGTAGCCTTTGTCGAACTGCATGCCCTCAACCACGTCCAACGTAGTTTCGATGCTCTTGGCTTCTTC
>JABIQT010001015.1 GCA_018667995.1 Candidatus Latescibacterota bacterium | reverse complement strand
CGTTCGGTCAGGATAGGGCCCGTGACGAAGTAAGGATTCGGGAACGTACGGAACGGCTCATGGAGCGTGCAGAAGTCCGTGAAGATCGGGCGGAAACGCGCAGCGGGCGGGAAATTGCCCGGCAGGATCGTGCTCGAAGGGTGTTGGATGAGGACGATCGTGGTGAGGCCCGTAGTCAGATGGAAATTGAGCGCGAGAATAGAAACGTGGAACGCACCCTACAGGAGGAAGGGCGTCTCCGGGATAGCCGAAATCGAGACAGAGAGGCAATAGAACGCATTGAGATCCGAGAGACGCTGGCTGAAGAATCACGTATGGCGCGCACTGCAGAGCGAGCTCTGCAGGCCGAAGTTAGCGTGGTGCGGACCATGGAAATCGAGATCGAATCGGCCGTCCGAAGAGCCAGAGCTGTTGAACGATCTCGACAGGTCGAAATACGCAAAGATCGCGAAACGGAACGGACTATCATCTTAGAAACGCCGGATGACTCAAACTGATTGGGTGGTGCCATTTCTATGTGGGGGCAAAGCCCGGCCAATCTCTTGTTTTCTTACGTCAAGATTCGACTGCTTATGCCTGGATTCTGTGGCTGAGCAGTTGCTGATCCCTTTAGAATCACATCAAAGATCTGAACACACTTTCGCTGCTCCGGAAAATGTCATCCGCTGCAGCCCTGTCCGGGATCTCCACTTGCCTTGGGTGAGGGCCACCTCGTCTATTGGTACACCTGGACCCGGTGCTCGCGGAATTCGTGTGCACCCATCACCTGTCATATCCCGCGTACACCAAATCCAGATACGTCTTGATAACCCCTGTCTCAAATCCCCGTGTCATGTCGTCTATGGGCTGCAGAAGCTGTGTACTCGAATAGCCTGGTACAGATTCTGGATGGGTGGCCCATCGGTTGAAGTAGCTCCGTATTATCACGCTTTTTTCGTGCGTGGGTAACCCGTAGACGTTCTCGATGAAATTCGCAAATTGGCCCTGCGACATCAGGTAGAATTCCACATTGGATGTGTAGAAAGCGGAGACTTTCAGCTGCCGTTCATTGAGGAATCGAGCGATGGACCTCAGTGCTTTCGGCCCGGCCAGATCTCCGACTACGGGAATGATCCTGTTGGTAACGTGCATAGACTTCAGAAACTGGTAGGCAGTCTCATCGGCTAGATAGCTAGCGAATGCCCCGCTATGCGATCTTTCCAGCGTTAAGTCCCGGTATGTGGGGTAGTCCGGCAACGGATTCCGATTGTGGGAGTTGAACTGCAGATCCATCCCGCGGTCGACAAAGATATGGTGAATCCGAGCGATGGTCTCACGGTCCCTTGCTGCTAGCTGTAGGCCGAAGGTGTCTACTCTGTCGAGTACCTCATCCATGACAGAATTCTCTGATCTGGGCGCGGAATCAACATAGGCCACAATCTCTCTGATCCCAGACGGTCTTTCCGATTCACTTGCCGGTGGTTCGCTCTTGCCAAAAAGGCGGCAGAGGAACGCCAGCCTGTCTTCAGAGAGCGTGAAAAGTGCCTTAAAGAACAAGTGCTGCAGCATGTTGTCTCGTCTGATATCTACTAGGAAGGCGTAAGACGGTTTGGTGCGGGCGATGTAGGAGAAATTCTGATCGGGCCCCACTCCCAGGTAGGCCCCACCGACGAGGCCGAGGCTATCCAAAGCGTCCGATACATGCAGATAGGAGGCCTCGTTTGAGATTAGATTGTCGGTATCGAAGTATCCACCCGGTTCCGATAGTCGGACCACCAGATCGGCAAACTCAGGCTGGGTTGCGGCTGGAGTCAAAGACGTAGATTCATCCTGGCAGGAGACTAACGCCAGGATGACGTACGTTAGCGTCGTATACAGGACTGGGAGGTTTTTTCTGGGCATCCGAGCTCGCTTGCATTAGGCGCGTGGCTGGCGACTATTATTGCAACGCCCGATGGTTGATCTTCTGGTTCTCAGCCTCAACTTGGCGCCAAGCTGTCTGGGGGTGATTCCTTAAATATCAGGCCAGTTGCGAGGTACCCGGTACCAGTACCGATACAGCGTTTGGAAGGCGAGACGATCGTACAGACTAAGTGCCGCGGCGTTCTCTTCCACAACTTGAAGATAGGCGCGAGAAGCCCCCTGGGATCGTCCCCATTTCAGCATGCTCGCAACGAGGGTCATTCCGTAACCCTTCCTCCTGTGAGCGAAAGCAGTAATCAAGCCGAAAAGGCCCAGATAATCTCCATTCACTACCCCTAAACCACAGGCAACCGTGGCCGTTCCGGCTTTCAGGCCCCCCGTTATCCTTGGGGAGTCTATGGCCTCCAGAATTCGCATATGGGTGGCGTGGTCGGCTGTCTGTTCTTGGCTGCAGGCTATATAGGCTTGCAGCCAATCCGAGAGAAAAATTGAATGGATCGTCTGTAATAGGGGGTCGATGTTTGGATCGCTGCAAGAGCGGTACTGTACAAGCGATGTGTCGATGCGGCGATATCCCAGGATGGACAGACGGTCGTCCAGTTGATCCACCATTGAGAGGGGGGTGATTCGGAATATAGCAGGTTGGCCACGATCGGCATAGGCCGTCTCGCAGCGGGCTATCTTCTCGTCGATGTTTCCTTTGCTGCCGCGGAGCACGTTAACCGAGTTAGCCCGCTTGGTATATCCGTTCGCAAACCGAAGAACCCATCCGTCGTCTTCGACGTGGTCCAGATCCGGCCAGGCCTTGAGCGATGCGGCCTCAATTTCTTCGATCATTGGGGCATTCTGAAGGGCTACGGTCATGAGCGAACGACTTCTGCCAAGAGAAGTATTAGTGAGATAGTGAGAACGACGTAGACGGCATTGGTATAGTGTTTTTCGTCTATGCGACTCATCAGCTTGTCGCCAATCCACATCGCTATCAGGAAAAATGGCATGGTGTAGAGGCTTGCTTCGATTACGGAATCTGTGAACAAACCGGCCGGAACTGAAATACCAAGTCGTACTATGTTACTCACTGCAAGAAGCAACAAGAGCCCTGCGCGGAAGACGTCTTTGCTCGAAGCGGTTTCATTGAGGTACATCACCACAGGTGGCCCACCGGTGCCAATCAGTCCCTGAAATGATCCCCCGAGAAATCCGGCAAACGCCCCCCACCCTCTATGCCGAATGCCTGCCAGTACGAGATTCGGAAAGCCAATGGATTTTACGAGGTACAGGAAGATAAAGACCGATAGGGAAACGCGGAGCACTGTGTCGTTGAGCGAGGATAGCATCGCAATACCTGCAATTGTGCCGGGAAGCATGCCGACCAATAGCGGCGCGGTGATTTGCCAGTCCACGTGACGAAGGGTCCTGCTCAGAAGTATGACCGTCACCATCTGCTGAACGAGGGAAAGCGTCACCGCCTCCCTCACCCCTATGAGGATGCTCAGAATCGGGATGGCGATCAACCCGCCTCCGAAGCCGAAAATGGCATGTCCCAGTGTGGCGAGCGTCAAGACTGCAATGGTTATTGGTAGTATGTATTCGTCCATGCCCGATCCGCTAGTTGATCTGCACACCCGTATCGGTGATTACGTATTGGATATCTCCCAGATTGAGCATGATCAGGGCGTCCACGTCAATCCCACCATGAGAGATTCGGGATTCGTGACCGACGAGAGCGGTATCACCACCAATGTGGGCTATTTCGGCGGTTTCAGTACGCTCGGTCGTGACTTGGGGCGGCGTTAGATTTTCGTGCTCCGGACACAGCAAGACACCGAGGTTACGTTGTGGCTCCAGGCCCGACGGCGTGTATCTCAGATGATATTGCTGACGCCATTCCTGATTGGCTTTGGCGCTGGTGGGAGGCGGATCCCAACCGTCGGACATCGCAAAATACCCATTCTGATGGTGGAGGAGATGGGCACTTAGCGTGCTGCCGTCCCGCTCTATGACAAAGCGCTTGCCTGTATGGTCCACGGTGAAAGGATTCCAGGAATGGATATTCCACTGCACTGAGGATGATATTTCCGGACGGGCTACGAACTCATCTACCATCAGGAAGCAGTTATGATCTCTGAGAAAACAGACGTGGCGCCGACATCGTTCCGCGCGATCCTGATAGCTGGCATCGGCTAATCCCCTGAAGTAGGTCAACTTCTCGTCCTCGAAGACATGATCTACCATTCCCCGCGAATCGTGACTTCGCATAATTTGCGGCGCGTCCGACAGCGTTATACAGTTGTGTGACTTTGTGTGCCAAACCCAATGGGCGTGGTGGTCCGAACCGTACCCAGCATAGTAGCCGCTTGGCATGGCCATCACTTTACCTGCTACATGCAGGATGAAATCGTTGTTGTTGGCATGCGAATGGCTTACAGCACCATACGGGGACGAGCGAAAGATAAAGGCGATATCGCGATCGGCCCGCTGCAGGTCCGTTCTGATGACTGCCCAGCCTACCTCGGGAAATACGCGTAGCCCGGCAGTGGTCTCCTTTTTGGTCGCTTCCGGGGTCTCTGTGCCGGATGTCAGGTACAGTTGGGCAGACACGCCCGGTGATTGTCGTTCCGGAGGAGTGAAGAGACGCTCAGCCTCCTTACGGAAAGCTGCTATATGATCACCCATGGCATATGCCCCGGTCTCACGGTCAATCACTTCGATGAGGTTTGCATTGTTCAGCCAGGTATATCCCCAGCGCTCGGAATGATCGCCAAATCCCATCCACTCCGCGTAGGGCGGAAGGCAGAGTCGGCGCCATTCGGTATGGTTCTGCCAGAACGGACGGCGATACAGATCGATGCCGGCACCATGCTTCAAAGCGCTGGCGAACATCGTCATAATCTCAACATACGCCGTACCGTAAGACAGTCCCTCCGCCCATGCGCCGTCGTCTTCGGCCCAGATAGGCCATACACCGCAAAGAACCGGGCGTAACCAGGTGAGCCATTCCAGGGCTTCCGGGATATGGTCATGGAAGACAAAGGCCACATTCGCGAGGAATACGATTTCACGGCCAGCGTGGGAGTCGAAGCGGGTCACGCCATAGTATCCACGGTTTCGCATATGGTCGAAAGTTATTCGGCCACGGTCCCTGTATTGCGCGATTACCAGGTCTCGTTCATCGTCGGTGAACTGGTCCCATACCCAGTCGCATGCCGATGGGCCATGCCAGATTACAGACATGTGGGCCTCGTCGTTGTGCCCCAGGTAACTGCCCCCTTCCGGATCCCATTTTGCGACCGACACCATACGCTGGCAGGCGGCGAGCGCATAGCTTTTCTCTCCGCTGCCAGATAAGCCAGTCCGAGTGTTGCCGCACCCTTCACGAATCCCCGCGTACCCCACATGATCTGGTACCAGATCTTGAACCACGCCTGATAGTCGGCTTGGCGATCGGGAAGAATGGGAGGTTCCTCGGTTTCGTGAGGCTCGGTCAGAACGGCATCGGCATCCGATTTAAGCTTTTGCCACAGATCTGCCTTCTCCGAGTGCCGCGCTTCTCTTAGTCCTGGGAGATGCTCAGACCGGGTGAATAACCTGGGATGGTCCGCAGGCATCCTGCTCACCCATTCGGCCGCGGGTGGCACCTCGAGCACCACAGCGCTTGCCGGTACCTCAAATGAGAATACGTCCGCCCTGTGGGAGGAGGTGGACCAGGTCCAGTAATAGGTTCCTGGCTTTAAGGCCTCGGTGGGTAAGTACACCGGTTCGCCGTAGTCTTCGATCATCAGAACAGGATCGGAGAGATCCTTGTTGCGTGATACAGTAAGTGTGAAATCGTCATCGGAGCCGTGAGGCTTCCATACAAAGACGGGGGGATTAGTCGCGATATGCGCGCCCGGTCGCGG
>JABIQT010000435.1 GCA_018667995.1 Candidatus Latescibacterota bacterium | reverse complement strand
GATAAAGAGCGTGCTCAATATCGAACTCCAAATCCATAATGTGGAAACCAAGGTCTTCATGGATGCTCTAAACAGTCATCGCGTAACACTGGCGCTGGTACCCTACGAATACGACTACATGGACCCCAGTAATCTACTTGGTCTCTGGATGTCCAATGGACGCCACGCCTGGAAGAACGATGATTTCGACAGATTAGTCCTTCGCGGTAACGCATTCACGGGGGGACGTGATCAACGACTATCCATGTATAAAAAGGCGGAACAGATTCTCGTAGATGATGTGGGAGGGATTTTTCTTTGGCACCCTCGTATCAATCAGGTATGGAGACCATATCTGACGAGTCCCACATTGGAACCAAATCGATTTGGACAGAGATTTTGGCGCCAAGACAAGCTTCAGGACCTATCCACAACGATCTACATTCGGAAGACTGCGCAGGCATCCACACCGAAAACAGACAAGGGTTGGTTTTCCTGGTAAATGGGAAGGCCGCACAAGAGACGTGGCCCGCCGAAATCTATCGCAGCATTCAGATAGTCAAAGACAGGCCATTCATTCTGTTGGAGATCGAGGGTATATTCGGACGTGGTGTCGGTCTGTTTGACTGTCACAGACTCCGGCATGGTTCCAAGAGTGAAGCGAAGAGCTAATCTCTGGACGAGGCGAGGCTTCGGAGACCATCAAGCCGCCGCCGAGCCGACCATACCTGTCAGAAACAAATCACCTACGCATGCAATCGTTCTTGAAACTATGACACTAGTGGAGAAAACAACGTATGCCGGTATGCACCATGACCATGCCATATTCATCTGCGGCTGTTGTCACATCTTCATCCCGGTTTGATAGGCCGGGTTGGGCTATGTACGAAATGTTTGATCTACCGGCGCGATCGATATTGTCGCGAAACGGTATGTATGCGTCTGAGGAGAGGCATATGTCATCGAACTGTTTTGCCCACGATCGGCGCTCTTCAATTGTCAATGCTTCTGGCCGTTCGTCGAGGCCTTGCTCTAAGACTCCAACCTCATGCTCCGATAGCTGATCCCAAAGAAGGAATTGGTCAACAAGGTTTGCCTTTTCCGTACGCTTGAGATCTTTCGAAAAAGGCAGATTTAGGGCCTTGGGATGCTGCTGCAGGAACCACTTATCGGCCTTGTCACAAGCCAGCCTGGTGCAGTGAATTCTCGACTGTTGCCCGGCTCCCATACCAATGACCTGGCCATCATAGGCGACGCAGACAGAATTCGACTGTGTGTACTTCAGTGCAATGGTCGCCACCATCAAGGTATCCACAGCGTTCTGTGGCAGATCCTTCCGGGCGGTCACCGGATCACGGAAATGATCACTGGAAAACAGCTTATCGTTGCGACGCTGTTCCAGGACAAATCCAAACAGCTCCCTCTGTTCCAGCTCTGGTGGAGAAAAATCGGGATCCATCTGGAGTACGAGATACCCGCCGTTCTTTTTCTCTTTGAGAATATCCAAGGCTTTGGGCTCATAGCCTGGAGCGATGATGAGATCAGATGCTTCCCGCCTTAGAACGCTGGCCAGCGACTCATCCACGATATCGCTCACGGCCACGACGTCACCGAATGAGCTCATGCGGTCTCCACCGCGGGCGTGGATGTATGCGAGGGCTATAGGAGAATAGTCTCGATCCGGTAGGTATTGGGACGCGCGAAAACCGTCTGACAGGGGTCGGGCTATGGCCGCCCCAGCCGGGCTGGTGTGCTTAAAGGATGCGGCCGCAGCGATTCCCGTTGAGAGCCTGAGTTCACGCGCCAACTGCCAGGCGCCAAAAGCATCGAGTATGTTGATATAGCCGGGTGCACCGTTAAGCACGGTAAGCGGTGAAGGATCCGGCAGAATTACACGTGCTGGGGTCTGATGGGGATTGCATCCGTATTTAAGTTTCAGGTCCATGGCATCTTCCCTTGCTGTTATTGCCGCTTGCTCATTACCGCGATGGCCGACATCACTTCCCGCTCGTCTGTGCCGCCGGCAGGCCGATTGACTAACGTGTTATTCACCACCAAGGTGGAGGAGCCTCCACCATCCAGATTCATGGCCTCCACGGCGCCTGCCTCGCGCATCAGGAGCGCCAATTCCTCCAAATACACACCTCTGCTGTCCGATTGTCGACCGTCTACGACCAT
The DNA here is from genome assembly GCA_018667995.1 of Candidatus Latescibacterota bacterium. Classification (GTDB taxonomy): domain Bacteria; phylum JAAXHH01; class JAAXHH01; order JAAXHH01; family JABIQT01; genus JABIQT01. The sequence continues at coordinate 1,129 of JABIQT010000435.1, read as the reverse complement.
CAATATTACGCTTCCGTCTGCCTTAAGACCGACTGCCGTTCTCGGGTGCACGCTCGGAATTGAGGTACCGAAGAAGACCTCCTGATCAGACGAGACATGGACTTCCCCTTCCTTGAGCAGAACGGGACCAGCGCCAATCGCCTGATTAACGGCCCAAGGAGTGGCCTCATTGTAGTCCAGCACGTCAGCGGGTTGACCAGGACGGTGATCGGGCGCAGAAATCCAGGAATACAAACGTCCCTTTCTGGATGTGACCCATGCGATATCTGCCCCCAAAGAGTCCGTAAAACCAAGAGCAGCCCGGGCCACTTCGTAACGACTTGAATCGCGCAATACGGACCGTGTGGCTGGAGCGATCAGCCGTCCATTCATGACCAAAAGTCCGGCATGCCTCGCTGGTTTTTCGTTCATGACAAAGAAGCCACCATTGACGACGATATGGGCGCCCATATCTTGTGCAAAACTAGAGACGGTTTCAAGATTATCCGTTGTGTCATCGGAGACTACAATCCGTGACTCGATATCCGAGTTGTTTCCGTCAACGGTAACAAACCATGCTTTTAGCGGAACGGTGTTGTCCCGTCCGGAATAGACGCGAACACCCTTGGGCAGCTCAGCATTCAGAGCATCTATCGGCTTCCATTCCATAGCGAAGCTGGCCCGACGCGGGACGTCCGTCTCACAGGCCACCAGCAACATGGTGACGAACAGAATTGTGGAAAAATGCATTGTTCGAGAGAAGATAGCAGCTACCTGCACATTGGGATCAATATCGGTGGAAAGAACAGCAAGAGACAGGCGCCAGCACCTGATAGGTACTTGACTTGCCCTCCTGTCTCGGAATCATCGAACATTATACCCGTTCTCCCTGGCCCACACAAGTACATCTTGACCACATAAGAATGTACGTGTGTGGGCCAGCCACGGGAACACTGACGCACCTCAGCTTTTGGGATAGTATGATCTATCCTTTTCGTTGACTCCCGGTCTCGGACATGGGTCAGATTTGATCACGAAGCTATGGAAGCGGAGTCATCTCGTACGCGATTCTGGAGGTACCCGTGTGCCGTCTACTCCGTATTGTCGCCGTTCTGTTGCTCATGTTCGTCACGCACAGTCACGGTCGCGT
>JABIQT010000755.1 GCA_018667995.1 Candidatus Latescibacterota bacterium | reverse complement strand
TAAAGATCAACTAAATAAGGTAACTAAATATAATTGTGTGCGGGAATGCAGTTATTGACTTGAAAATTGCACCACCAATGTCAATCTCAAATGATGTCTCACCGCCTTCACGACCTCCTCCACCGTGTTCTGCGCCGTATTCTCGATTTCGAGTATTGAGGCTATTCGCTCACGAAGTTCATTCCGGTACCCGTCGTCATCTATGTCCGGAAAATAGCGTTGGAAGTGGTCGAACTCGCGTATGTCATCGAATCGCTCCCACATTAAATGTGCAGATGCATCCGCTTCGAGTACTCCGTTCTTTTCAGAGGCGCCGGTCCCGAAGACCATGACGTCCGCCTGCTCGAAAAGCGCGGTAAATATCCCTTTTGGTATGCGCCCCATATCAGAGGGCGATTTGCCCCAGACGATTGTCTTCCACTGATAGGTGTGCAGATTGCATCCGTGGACCAGTATTCCGGTCTTCTGAGGGGACTGATTAGGGCTGTCAGAGAATGATTTCATCAGCATTCATAATCCACCGGGCAGACACGGTTGTCAAGCCTATTCTACTCTTACTAACTGCCCTGAATTGCTCGCATTACTGTGGTTGTATAGCAGCTATGGGGCCGGGAAGAGTCTCATCCTATAAGTCGCATGAGAGAGGGTACTGCAAGTCTTCGCGATCTCCGATGCGGCGTCCCTGCTCGATACGCAATCAGTAATGCTGATGGGACGATAGTTTGAAAAGTTATATAGAGGAACATGGCCACCGTGATCCAGAATGAGAAACCAGCACACTAGAATAAGGCGTCGCCATCAGGCTGTAGAAACGCGCTATTTTGCATCAGTATGGCCGTACGCTGAGGGTACTGGCCTACAATCCATACAAAGCGCCAAACTTCTCGTTCAGGTAGGATACGAAGTAATCCGCGTTTAATGGTTCGCCGGTGACTTGGACCACCAGATCGCTGGCACGATAAGTCATTCCCAAGTCATGAATGTGCGTGCGAAGCCATTCTCTCAATGGTAACAGATTTCCTGAGGAGATTTTGTCAGTCAGATCTGGGATATCTGCACAGGCCTTGGCGAAGAACTGGGAGGCATATAGATTTCCCAGTGAATAGGTGGGAAAATACCCGAAACTACCGTAGGACCAGTGGATATCCTGAAGTACTCCTTCACGATTGTCGTCGGGTGCGATTCCCAGGTAGTCCTGCATTTTCTCGTTCCACACGGCAGGTAGGTCTTCAACGGCGAAGGTACCGGTAAACAGGCCACGCTCTATTTCGAAGCGTAGCAGGATATGCAAATTGTAGGTAACTTCATCCGCTTCGACGCGAATCAATGATGGAGTTACATTGTTGATGGCTGCATAGAATTCCTCTTCGCTGACGTCACTTAACTGTTCTGGGAATGTCTTTACAATTTCAGGAAAGAAGTGATTCCAGAAGGGGCGGCTGCGCCCCACCAGATTCTCCCACATTCTCGATTGGGACTCGTGGATACCCAGTGAAACTGCCTGCGCCCTTGGAAGGCCTTCAAACGAAGGGTCTTGGCCTTGCTCATAGAGTCCGTGACCCGCTTCATGTATGATGCCGAAGAGTGATTGTGTGGGTAGGGTCGGGGTATAGCGTGTGGTCATGCGGACATCGTGGACCCCGGTGTGTGTGCAGAATGGATGGGCCGATATATCCAGTCGTCCCGCCTCATAGTCAAATCCCATACGTTCGGTCACCATGACGCCGAATTTCCTTTGGTCCTCGATCGGGTAGGAACGTTCCAGAAAATCCGTCCGGGGAGAAACACCCGATTCGCGTATCCGGTCCACCAGGGCTACCAGCGGGGTACGCAGGGCTTCAAAGGTCTCTGCGATCTCGCGTGTAGACGTGCCTGGTTCGTAATCTTCAAGAAGCGCGTCATAGGGTTCCTCTGCATATCCGATGGCTTCCGCGACTTGCGTCTGAAGCGCGAGCAGTTTTTTGACGTGTGGCACAAAAGCCGGAAAGTCACTGTTCTCTCGTGCATCACGCCAGGCTTGGATTGCTATGGAACTGGTTTCGGCAAGGTCTTTTACCAATGCAGTAGGCAGGCGTTTGGATCGACTGTAGGTCCAGGCCAGCTCCCGTTGGTTGACCTGTTGGTCGACCGTTAGTTCTTCGGATCCTGCTTCTTCGATCGCGGATCCCATTTCTGTCGAGGTGAAGCGTTCATGTGCGATGCCGGATAACGTGGCCAATTGGCGCCCTCTTGTGCTCGCACCTTTTGCCGGCATATAGGTTTCCTGGTCCCATCCCATAAGGGCCAGAGCGCCATTGATGTCACTAACTTCCTGCTGTATGGTGAGCATGCGATCATATTGTTTGCCCATGTTTTTCTCCTTCAGTTACTTAATACGGGTAGTTGTTCAGCTACATGAAATTTCAGTTCCCGGTATGCGAGACGCAGCGCACGATCGACATATTGAGGCGTGTCGCCTCTAGCAAAGATAAAACCGAGATAACTGGATCCTTCGGGTAGGGGTACCAGGGTGTCACCGTGACGGGCCGTTATTACCACGTCTTCAATCCCGGCAACGGAGGAGGCACGCTTCTGCCCACTTACCGACCTGAGTATTCCGGCACCGGGTACCGGCAACATCATGACTCCTGCTGCGTGATCCTGCCGTTCAATATCCGTCAGGTCGAGGTTGCATGCCTGCCGTAATATGAGCTCTTCAAGCGTCATGCCCAGCCCAAACTGTAGTGTCCGCGAGCACAGCCCCCCAATGGAGCGCCCGGCTACTTCGATCAACCAGACGCCTTCTTCGTTGATCCGCAATTCGGCGTGCACCGGTCCCACCTGCAATCCCATGGCTTGTGTCGCAGATTCTGTGATGTTCGCAACATCCTGAAGTACGGCCTTTGGAAGCAGAGATGGCGTGACGTAGATCGTCTCCTCGAAGAATGGACCCTCCAGCGGGTCTGGCTTGTCAAAAACAGCCAGTACGTGAAGAGATCCATTGGAGAGTATGCCTTCCAGGGCAATTTCACATCCTGGTATGTACTGTTCGATGAGGATTCTCGCAGCATCAGGTTCATCGGGTCGCCCCGCCCTGGTCTTATCGATAATGCCCGATATCCTGTGGTGGGCCTCCAGAAACTGGGGCACAGTATCTGCCCGAATGACCCCTCGACTACCTGAAAGTAAAAGAGGCTTCAGGACGCATGGGAACGTAGTTAGGCGGGCAATAGCTGCGGGATCATCGGAAACGTCTACTACCTTGAAGGCCGGGCTCGGCACCTCTGACTTCAGGAGCAGTTCCCTCATGATCCGTTTGTTGTTCGCGGCCTGGGCGGCTTCGGGGGTATTATGCGGCAAGGACAGGATCTGGCAGGCCGAAGCGGCCAGTTCCGTAGTCCGGTCATCGACTGGGATTATGGCATCAACCTGGTGTTCCCGGACATAAGTCACGATTTCTGCGACTGCCCTGGCGGGGTCCTGGAAAGACAATGCCAGTGGCACGCGCCAGAAATCGGCGAGCGCATGACAGCGGTCAGATGCTATTACTACTTCAAGACCCAGTAGTTTTGCCGCTTCTATGAACGGTTCGGCCCGATAGGTACTTTCCGGCATAAGAATGATCAGCCTGCCAGATGGCTTGTTATGGATATTCATCGATTATTCGATCATTTTGGGTAAGGTAATTGCTTTTCAAGAAGTGAGTATACGGTGGCCACATTTCCCGGTCAAGCCCTTTGAGAAGGGCATTTTGGCGCAGATTATACAATATTTTGTAGGCCCAGCTACTACAGACGCTACATATTGTGGAAGCTTCGGTATCTTGTTGTTATTATTGAATATATACAAACGTTTAGCTAACACGGGATGGTCGTTTTTGAAATACATTGTAGCGTGTGTCTGTCCTCTGAGGGGCTTATCTACAATAAATAACTTGCGCTACAGGCCCGTAGTCATTATACTTGACGCCGTTCCAACCCTCAAAACGCCCGCGCTTCGATAGCCTGTCGCGACGGGATAAAACAGCACCATTCTGGTGTGTTTTTCTAGAGTCATTCATCTTTATAGGAGGTAGCACATGAATCGCGCAGATTTGGCTGCTCATGTTGCTGACGCTGCAGGCATCTCAAAAGCCCAGGCAGACGCCGCCGTTTCTTCAGCGCTTGACGGCATCAAAGATTCCCTGAGCGGTGGCGAATCCGTAACATTGATCGGTTTTGGCACATTCAGCGTTTCCAAACGCGCCGCACGTACGGGTCGCAATCCCGCTACGGGCAAGCCTCTCAAGATCAAGGCGAAAAACGTCGCCAAGTTCACGGCAGGCAAAGCTCTCAAAGACGCATTGTAGGACGAAATTCCATCCGGGATAGCCGATTAGCGGCACCCGGGTGGAATCTTCAGTTTCTCCGAGTTCAAAGATTCCCTCGCCCTCTCTTGTTACCATAGATTCCCCTCGCATTTATGTTTGCATGCTCATTCCTCGATTCACTGCACTCTAAACCGATACCGGGACCATTGTCGTCTCATAATGGGTGTTACCGGTTTCTACTTGCGATTTAATTCGGATGTAGTGTGCGGAACTTCTGGTAGGATCGAATTCACATAGAGGTTCCACTGAGGTTTGGGTGTGCCGCGTCTGATCGATTAATATGAGGTATCCGAATTCGGTTTCATAGTCTTAACCAGGGCTCAGGGCGAACAGGTTGTAGGTGATACATTGATAGTTCTATACAGGAATAATAGGCCCCGATGAAATCCTCGTTGCCACCGAGTTGGTCAATTGATCAACCTGTGCGTGCAAGCTACCTTGTTTTTGGACGACCGGATATCCACGAGAAAGATATCCAGTCAGTTGTGGACACTTTGCGTTCCGGTTGGATAGGAACAGGGCCCCGAGTCGCCGAGTTTGAGGGAGCGTTTGGCGAATATATCGGATCTTCGCACGCGCTTGCCGTCCATTCCGGTTCGTCGGGCCTTCATCTGTCTATGGTCGCTCTCGACCTGAAGCCTGGTGATGAAGTCATTGTGCCGTCCATGACATTCGCGGCCACTGCCAATGCGGTAATCCATGCCGGAGCCACGCCCGTTCTGGTGGATGTGGACCCGCGGACCATGTGTCTGGACGTCGCGCATATGGAGGCTAGTATTTCGACGCGAACCCGAGCCGTGATACCTGTACATTTTGCGGGTAGATTCTGCGCTATGGAAGCTATCATGCGGTTGGCCGAAGCCCATAACCTCTTCGTCATAGAGGACTGTGCACATGCAGTGGAGACTCGTTTTCAGGGACGGCACGCAGGCACTTTCGGAAACATGGGTGCTTTCAGCTTCTATGTAACTAAGAATGTGACGACCGGTGAAGGAGGTATGATCTGTACGGATGATCCGGAAAGGGCTGCCAGGATCAAAATCCTTGCCTTGCATGGGCTGGATGCAGATGCGTGGCGGCGATTTTCAGATGAAGGATTCAAGCAGTACGAAGTCCTCGAACCCGGTTTCAAGTACAATATGATGGATATTCAGGCTGCTCTTGGAATTCCTCAACTGGAAAGAGTTGAGGCGAATCTGAAACGGCGATGTGAGATATGGGAGCAATACGACGACGCTTTCAAAGATCTCCCTTTAGATACGCCGGAAGAAGAAGAGAGAGGCACGGTTCATGCGCGCCACCTTTATACAGTGATTCTAGATATCGATCGACTCAAATCCGATCGTGACACCATCCAAGAAGCTCTCCACCGTCAGAATATAGGGACTGGTGTTCACTATAGGGCGCTGCACCTTCACAAGTATTATCGCGATGAGTTTCGGTACAAACCGGAGGACTTGCCCCATGCCCGCTGGATATCTGATCGCACACTCTCCTTGCCGCTGTCACCGCAGATGACCGACGAGGATGTTTATGACGTTGTTTTTTCTCTGCGAAAGACCCTGCAATACTATACGCATTGACTGATTTGAAGCGTGTACCATCCCCATCTATAGCTCCTATATACCACCTTAGAAATACCTCGAATTCCTTTGGTGGGATTGGCCCCCCCCAAGCTCAATACTTCGAGTGGTCTTGTCTCTGCCCGGAAAACTCCCATTCATCTTATGTGGACAGCTATCGCAAACTACAGAAAGACCGTCTGGAATACTCAGGATTTACAGAGCCGGTTCAGATCTTGATTCTTGACTGAGTTTTTTTTATTGGGCGTACAGGTCACCGTAAGAGTACGCGCGCCTGGTGGCCAATTTGGTCCGGGATAGATCACGAACGGTGATCATGTTCCAGCGCCCGAGATCACAAAGCCCTATCTTGACTGCGGGAGGTCCTCCGCCTATATTGTGCGGGTCAATTATTCTACGCCAACTTTATCTCCAATTCGTAATCTCAAGGATCGCTAAATGTCGTTTCTCTCGTCGCGAATGATTCTCGTCTTGTCCATGTTCTTCCTTTCGGGCGCCAGTGGGCTGATTTACCAAATCGTCTGGGTCCGAATGCTGTCTCGTCTGCTTGGAAATACGGTGTTCGCCACCTCTACCGTCTTAGCCGCGTTTATGGCCGGCCTTGCCATCGGTGCATATGCATTTGGACGCTTCATAGATAAGAAGGACAAGCCGCTCAAAGTCTACGCCCAGCTGGAAATTGCAGTAGGCATATTCGCGTTGATACTTCCTCTAATTCTCAACAACCTGTTTCCAGTCTATGAGCTTGTATACCAGGCCTTGGGCTCGGGGAGCACGGTGGGAATAACGGTAATTCAGGTTGCCATCGCCTTTGTCTGCCTTTTGGTACCGACTATTGCGATGGGTGCCACACTTCCGGTTTTGGGAGCTGTTGTATCGAGTCAAGCGTCGCGCTTCGGGACGAATATCAGTCTGTTATACGGTGTAAATACGCTTGGAGCGGTAGTGGGCACACTGGCGAGTGGGTTCTTTCTGATTGGAGTATTCGGCGAATGGGCAACTGTAATTATCGGTGTTAGCGTGAATCTTCTTGTAGGGCTAATGGCATACTATTATTCGAATATGCACGAGGGAAATACGGCACCGTCGATAGAGCCCAGTGATGTCCCATCGAGTTCAGATGAGGGGAGGGTCTCACCTTACCCCTCCTATGTGCGGTATGTGGTGGTGTCCGTCTTCATGGTTAGCGGTTTCGTTGCCCTTGGT
>JABIQT010000678.1 GCA_018667995.1 Candidatus Latescibacterota bacterium | reverse complement strand
TAAGGATAGCCGCACCGGAGTAATGGGTAGCCCGCACCACTCTGGCAAACGCAAGTAGCAGGAGTTCGGGGTCCTCGCTGGCGTGCTCTGCGACAGAGTGGGGTGCCTCGGCGGCAAAAACGGTGACGGCACTCTCATCATCGCGAAGGTTCAAATGAGATCCGAGTGTAGGCCAGCCACCGGTGGTCCCCTCGGGCAAGCAATAGGCGATACGCCCGGGATGAGCGGTCGTCGCCTGGTCCAGTTCACCGGGTAGGCTGCCAACGGCATTTCGGATAACCAGGTTGAGCGCCCGCCCAAGCGTCATATTGGAGCGTGTACCGGCACCGAGAACCGCTGTCTCCGCGTTAAACCCCTGATCCGACACGATGGGACCATGCACGAGCACTAACGGTGCTGCGCCACCGGTGCTCGCCGACGGACCTACGATATTGAATTCCTCCGTCAGAATCGCCTTCACAGCCGCAAGCACTACCGGATATAGCGAATCCGTACAACCCGCCATCACCGCGTTCGCGGCTACCTGTTGCGCCGTAATCACTCGGTGTCTCTCGACCACGCGACCAATCACCTCGTCGGATTGCTGACCCCACATGCCCAGCATTCCAGCCACCCGAGCTTCGGTCGGAGGAATCACTGGCAATCCGTCGGTCCAACCGTGTTCTTGAGCATACGCTTGGGCACCTTCCCAATCTGTCGCCTGGTGCGTATCCATCTTACTCCCTTCTGGTCGTTCGTTCGCTTAGTCCCGAGCACGCCGCTTTATCAGACCTTTATCACAGGCGCTGTGAAAAACTGAATTTACGACTATCCCCGAAGACTGGCACCGTGCTCAAGACCACGCTGGCGGATCACCGTCTCACTGAATACCTCCCAATCCACATTGGAAGGTATTGGAGAATCCAGAAGTCGCATGGTGTCTTCGATGATCAGTTTGGGATTCTCTGGTGCCTTCCACATTTCAGAATCTCCAGGATAGCTTCTGGCTCTCCATCTCCGCTATGTGCCGACCGTTTTTATGGAGAGTACCATGAACAGAGAGACCCGAAGTATTCATTTCAAGATCTTGGTTCGCTCCGGATCATAGGGGGCCCGTAGCGAAAGTGTTGCAGGAACACGCTCACCATTGGTCTCAATTTCATAGTTACCATCGAAGAGAAATGCCTTAGTAATACCACCCGGGTTTTTGACATATCCCATGCCAACTGCAGCTCCGATAGTATGTCCATAGGCCCCCGATGTGGTGTAACCAACCGGAATGCCATTACGCAGAATAGGTTCGTTTCCCCACAAGGCGGCGGCCGGATCCTCAAGAACAAATACCGCCATTCGCTTCGTGAGCGGACCGGATTTCGCTTCCAGGAGTGCAGTCTTGCCCAGAAAATCCTTCCGCCAGTCGATGGCGAAGGAGAGTCCAGCCTCCATGGGTGTGTCATCGGTCGACAGTTCGGCGCCCCAAGCTCGGTATCCCTTCTCGAGTCGCATGGCGTTAATAGCGTAGTGACCAGCATTCGCAATACCAAACTCGGCGCCGGCTTCCATCAGGGCGTCGTAGGCGGCAAGCCCTTGATCAGTGGGTATGTGTAACTCCCATCCAGATTCTCCCACGTACGTAATGCGAAGGGCACCCGCTGTCACCATCCCGACATCCACTTCCTGCGAGGAACCAAAGGGAAACGCGCCCTGTGTCATATCGCTATCGCATAGCTTCTCCATCAATGCAGGAGCCTGGGGGCCCATTACCCCCAGTACGGTGCACGAAGCCGTGACGTCGGTCAACTCCACATTTTCTTCGTTCGTGATATTCCGCGTGATCCAGTCAAAATCACGCACGGCCTGTGCCGTTCCGGTGATGAGATAGAAGCTGTTCTCTGCCAGGCGGACGACCGTCAAGTCGCTTTCAAAGGTGCCGCGATCGTTAAACATTCCCGTATAGACGGCCTGCCCCTCCGGTACATCCACATTGTTCCCACACAGACGTTGCAACAGCTGCAATGCATCATCACCACGTACTATATATTTCGCAAAAGATGTCTGATCGAATACGGCCACGCGTGATCGGGTAGCATCTACCTCGGCGGCAACGTGTGGAAACCAGTTCTGCCTTCCAAAGGAGTACACGGTGTCCGGTGCCACTCCGTCCGGCGCAAACCAGTTTGGGCGTTCCCAACCCAGTTTACTCCCGAATGAGGCGCCCTGGGCAGCCAGTCGCTCATGTAGAGGAGAACGCCGGATGTTACGCGCGGTCTCGAATTCGCGATTGGGCCATGCCATCTGGTAGTGCAGGCCCAATACCTCTGTCACACGATCACGAAGATAGCTACTGTTGTTCTGCCAGTCCATGAACCGTCTTATATCCACCGACCAGAGATCCATGGGCGCCTCGCCACCGACGATCCATTCTGCAAGATATTTGCCAGCGCCGCCACCGCTCGCAATCCCTACGGAATTGAATCCTGCTGCCACGTAGAGATGTCTCAGACTCGGCGCCTCACCCATAATGAAGTTATTGTCGGGTGTGAAACTCTCCGGGCCGTTTACAAACTTAGGAAAATCTGCCGTTGCTAGCGCAGGAATCAGGCGGCGCCCTGCCTCAAGAGGCTGCTCGAACTTCTCCCAGTCTGGCTCCAGAAGTTGGTAGGAAAAATCGGACGGTATACGACCTACCGCCCATGGCTCGCTTACGGATTGGAACGCCCCCAGCATGACACCTCCAGCCTCCGAGCGGAAGTAGATCTGTGAGTCTGGATCCCGGCCGACAGGCATGTCCTCGTGAATTCCGTCAATGGGCTCACTCACGACGTAGTGATGTTCAACGGGATAGAGAGGAATCGAAACGCCGCATCGAAGGCCCAGCTCTCGCGTCCACATGCCACCACACAGTACCACATAATCTGCTTCCATAGAACCATTGGGTGTCCTCACACCGGTGGCCCTTGTACCGTCTGTTTCTATGGAATCTACACGGATCTGTTCGACGATTCGCGCACCGCCTGCCTGGCACCCGCGGCGAGGGCCAGTGTCGTATCCGCGGGAATGACCTTTCCGTCGTGGGGCAGCCAGACACCGCCAAGCAATCCTTCGGAGTTCATCTGGGGCCAAAGATCACAGGCCTTGTCGACATCAATCATTCGGGCCTCGACATCAAACATCTCCGCCATAGCCGCCGTCCGATAGAGCTGGGTCATCCGCTCCTGCGTTCGGGCAACAATGAGACTGCCAACCTGATTCCAACCGGTACTGACACCAGTTTCCGCTTCAAGGGAAGCGTATAACTCAGCACTGTACTTGTTGATTTTGGTCAAACTGTTGGAGGTCCTCAGCCGCCCGATGAGCCCCGCGGCATGCCACGTCGTACCTCCGGCTAACTCCCCTTGCTCCAGCAGGACCACGTCACGCCATCCAAGTTTTGTCAGATGGTATGCCACGCTGCATCCCACGATACCTCCACCAACAATAATCACGCGTGCATCTGCAGGAATGTCGTTGCTCAAAGTAATTCTCTCCCGAAAGTGTCCGTCCACTGCTTTTGGAAATGAGATGCGCCATTCAGCGTTACGTTGAGGGCGAGATTGATAATGAAGTGGTCCCGGTTAGAAACCAATGACCCGGTAGCCTCTGAGACGACTACCTGACCTGGATTGTCCATCACGCGGCGCTGTTTGGACTGTACCCAGGCTTGGGAGGGATCTCGATGTGATACGCCCATTTCCCCGTTGCCCCGGTCCATGCGGAAACGATACCGTTCCTCCAATACATCGTAGATAATCTGCCACGGCGCGCTGCCGGAGCCCGTCGAATTAGGCCCGGATTGAGACGGCAGATAGGAGAACGTCGGATCTCGGCCTCCCTCCCAAACGGGCAGCGTGATACGAGACGGGTGATCTGGCCCCCAGTGAACTCTGATTTCCCCGGAATCGGGCGTTGGCCAAACATTAGGAAAATCTGATCCGTTCACACTGATTTGAATCCTGTGGCCTTTCGCGAAGCGCCAACTCGTCGCCTCCAGGTGATAGGTCAGACATACGATCTCGTCCAGCGGCAATGCTTCCGGAACACGCATTCCATTTCGACGCGTGACATTCAATATGCCCTTGGTGACCAGTACACGAACGCCTTGAGGATCCACATCCAGCAGGCGCACGGCGAAGGGCGCTACTGGCATATTGGCGCTCACGTAAAGATCGAAAGTTGGACTACCCAAAATACACAGGTCCTCCGCGAGTTCCGTTCCCACAAAGTTGATGGCGCGCGCCGAATCTTCGGACTGCTCGCCCGGCAAGTTGAAGGACACACCCGCGTCCCACAAACCGCCATTTCTACTGGCAGCCGGGAGGTAGGTCACGGAGGCCGAACCGACCTTGGGCGCCGGGGCTGAATCCGCTCTCGATCCGTGCAGAAAGTATGTAGGCGCGGCTACTTTGTCGTCGTTAGGAGGCAGATCGGCCGCCGTGCGCCAGCGCCCGGCTATGGACGTCCGATCAGGAATGGGAGATTCATGACGCTGCTCATAGACCTGTACGGCGGGTTCTCCCATGACGCCGTTATCCATTCCCTTCAGCCAGTAATCCCACCATCTGAGTAGTTCGAAATTGATGTCGATTCTGGGGCCGCAGTGACTCTGGTCGGGATAGGCGTGTGACCACGGGCCCATGAGTAGTTTCCGAGGGGCTGTCAGCTGGCGAAAGACACGCAATGGCGGATTCAGATACCCATCATGCCAGCCGCCTATCAAGAACGTCGCTGCCTTGATGGCGTCGTATTTGCCGGAAATAGACCCGGTCGACCAGTACTCATCTTCGGTCTGATGGGCGAGCCACTTGAGTAGGTAGGGTTCACTATCTTCGAGACGGAGTCGCCAGAGGTCACTCCATGCGGAACCAACTGCTTCCGCATGCGGAGGCAGCGCGTTCATGGCAACCATCGAGAGCCCATAGGTGAGCATGTCATAGTAGCCACGCAGGCAACCACCTTTGTAGTGGCAGTCGTCCGTATACCGGCGGTCCGTGAAATATGCCGGGGCTATGGCTTTCAGGGCTGGGGGCGCCAGGGCCGCGACCTGCAATGTATTGAAGCCGCTGTAGGAGGCCCCAAGCATGCCGATCTTTCCTGAGCACCACGGTTGCTCCGCCAACCAGGCAATGGCATCGGCGCCATCCTGGGTTTCATGCACCGTGTACTCATCCGTACTGAACCCCTCGGAGTTGCCGGTTCCACGCACATTGAGGTATACGAATGCATAACCGCGTCGCGCAAAATACTCGGCAAGAGGGCTGGTCGCACCCTCAACACCGCTGCGG
>JABIQT010000543.1 GCA_018667995.1 Candidatus Latescibacterota bacterium | reverse complement strand
CACATGTTTCCAGTTCTTCAGGGTCGCTCCCCAGCTTGTGGTGTGTATCCGATATTCCTCGGTCTCCTCGATCACGGCCGGTGGAAATCTCGGCGAATTATCCACCCTCACGTGAGCCACATGATCGAGGTCGAAATAGTCGATATAGCTCATACCTTCCGTCATGCCTTCCCGGCGCCACCGTTCAATGGTCGCCCCCCAGGGTGAGTCGAATATGGGGACCCGGTCACCGACGCGGTGTTCGTACATGCAAGTAAAGCGCTCTTTTGATGTCATCTGGTTCATCTATACTCTCCGAGGAATGCAGGCACCTTTTCTCCGAGTTCAAGGCAAAAAAGTGCTTCGCTATATTTGCGTCGTAGCACACTCATCAAGACGCACCCGACGTCCTTCACGTGCTGATACGTAGCAGGCTAGTGTCATCATCAGGGAGGTCCTCCCCTCCTGTGCTGTGGCTATTGGTCCTCGCTCTTTATGCAGAAATTCGGCAAGAGGTTTCGCCAGGTCTGCTATTCGTGTCCCGTGGTTGGTGGGACTTGCGATTCCGCTCGGCGTCCACCGGTTCTCAGCCGTGAGGAACCATCGCAAGCCTTCCGCGTCCCCAGGTCGCGGCGCATTGCAGCTTGGCACATCGCCGTAGTTCTGGATTATCGTTCCGTTTTCAGCGATCACCTCGGTAGTGTTCTCCGCCGCGGAGCATGTGAAGGAGCAGGATATCTCAGCAATCGGTCCATCCTGGTAGCGAAATACGGCAATACCATTATCCATGGGCACCTTTGGGTCCAGGAGGGACTCAATTTCGGCGGTGACGGTTTCCGGAACGCCCAGCAGCCAGTGGAGAAAGTCTATTGGATGCGCTGCATCGTCAGCCCAAATATCACGATTCATCCTCGAGTCGACATGCCACGATTCGCCGAATTCCGGCCACTGGTGGGTGGGTAGGCCATGGCGACGACGAACCATGAACAGGCGCCCGAATTGTCCGCTGTCTACCAACGCTTTTATCTTGAGATTTTGAGGGTCGACCCGCATCTGCCAGGCCATGGTAAAGGGCACGTCGTGACGGGCAACAGCTTTCACAATCCGGTCTGAATCTGAAAGAGTGGTAGCCATAGGTTTCTGGAGGATTATAGCTTTATGGTGGGAAGCAACTTTTTCAACGAGTTCTGCGTGCATCGAGGTCTCAGCAGCAATGACTACTGCCTGAATACTCACCTGGCCCAACAGTTTGTCTATGTCAGAATAGGTCTCGATGCCGTGGGTGGTACCGGCAGCGGACAGGCGCTCCTGGTCGTGATCCCAGCCGGCGATCACCTCTATACCGAGGTCATGGTTCTGCGCCCAGGCCCGGCAATAGGCATCCACGTGACCGTGAGCGAAACCGACTATGCCTACCCCTATGCGCGTCACCAGAGAATCCATTTGTCTTGAGAATTCATGAAGTACTTCTCGTGAAGGCCACCATTTCATGCATCGATTTGTGGTGTTCGGTTTCCTGTCCGGATAGTGAGGGTCTGATAGGTTTGTTACGGACGACTGTCAAGGCACTTTGTTCACTGGCAGAATGCAACATTCCAGTGAACACTCCGATGTGCTGTTCTGGCTCCTACCCAGAGTCTCGTGGTCACTCCCAAACATCAATCCACAGTCATTCGCAAACATATGCCACTCGCCCTCTTCCGTTAATTGATCTATCAAAGCAGGGACCGGATACATTGGTGTTTCAATCGTGGTGTCGTTACATTACTATCTCCATCATACGTAACCTGCCGACGAGGAGACATCCAACCAGAGCAGGCTGCGTAGAGAAGTGCATATCCCCCATTGAATAGTACGGCAACAGTGAAGGCTCTGGTGCCGGTCTTATTCCGCCAACGTGGTTCGAACTTGGGTTCGCTCTACGCCAGGTTCCTTGGGGACCACTGTGGAACTTGCGCGATCAGGAATGCGACGGTTGAGACTTTCGTGCATCGTGGGACGGCAATGAGCGTCATCCTTCCTGACTATGGTGAAAAATGCGAGAGACATCTACATCCTCATTCATTCGGAGAATGACTCTTATCTACTGATGACTACCAGGGGAATTGACATCTATGGAAAACAGACTCTTCCGTTTCTTCCAATGGAACGACATGCACATACGGAATATGGAGGTCGCTGGCAGGAGCGGGGGATACCCCGGGTGCAACGAGAAAGCAGGATGGGCTGTTGCGTGCGCCCAGGGCAGGCACGGTTTCGAAGTGCCCGACTTTGTAGCTTCGGTCGGTGATATCATCTGTGGCGAGATCGAGGACTATGGTGATGATTTCCGTTTCATGGACGAGCATATTACGGATCGCATGGTCGTTCCCCTCCTGCCCTGCGTGGGGAATCACGAGAATCGCCAGGGAGAGGGAGTCCCGGAACAGAATCTGGCCTACGACCACCGTTATGGCGCAATGTGGCACAACTATGTCTATACCGTAGGTGGCATTGCCTTCATCGTTGTGGATACCTCCGGTGCACATAGGGAGCACGACGCAGTAACAGAGGCGCGATCTGCATTCGTCCAAAGAGCCTTTGAGAAAATCGGGAGTATGCCGGTGTTTGTATTGACGCATGTACCGTTGATTGGCATGCGCGAAGAGGCGTCCCTGTTGCCGAGTTTTGGATTCTCCAGCTGGAAAGTGCTGGACCAGGGCCTGCTCTCCCATGTTGAGGACCATGCTGACCAGGTAATCGCCGTCCTATGCGGTCACATTCATCTAACTTCCGTTAGAAAAAGACGTGGCATTCAACACATCATGCCGTCGGGTACAGCAGGATACCCGGCTGATTTTGCGTCGTACAATGTGTATGCGGATCGCGTCGAAGTTGAGATGCATCGTGCGCCTGCGGAACTGATCGGAGATCCCTCATTGGGAGATATCCATGGGGCCCGTCGGCACGGCATCGACTACTGTGATAAAGACCATATCGACCACGAGAGCTACTTGTCCGGCAACGAGGATGAACGCCGGTTTACGATTGCACTCGATGGCGGCAAGAGGCCGACGACAGGAGCTGCAAATGAGCTTATTGTTTGGCACGAAATATCCCCAGGGCGTTGGAGAGAGTCACCGGTACCGACTTAGGTTTTGAGCCATCGCTGGATGCGAGGACCGGTCGATATCTGTGTGGCGGCCATATTCCAGGAGAGAGAAGGAGGGGGTTTACCGGCCCTGCCGATGAACTGGGCTACAACTGCCTGTTTCCTGGAATTGGAAAATGCGCGGAGGCAACGTGCGACATCGGCCACAGGACGCTACTGCACACGCGGTTCAACTTGATGAGATCCCCAATGGCAGTGGATTCACGGCTGCAAATGATTTCCAAAGAATCCGGACTGCGTTACACCACACCTGATTGGCATCTGTAATACCTGCACGAACGATGAGGTCTCCCATGCTCGGATTGCTGCGTTTTATGGTGCCCCCGGATTGCTGCCCTCAAGTGCCGATTGAATACTCAGTCACAGTCTGACTACGGTGTGTAAGAACTGGAGAATACCTGACCCTATCAATACTGAACATCCGGTCAGGGCGGGACTTTCGAACCGCTAACTCCCCGAATTATGATTTGCTTTGACATTTCGGACAGATTAGTCTTTTATTCTCAATACAGACAATCCTGATACTGACCACACCGCGTCTGGTGCGTAGGATTTCTCAGACGCATTCGAAGAGTCCTACGGTGCCGCTCTATAGTTATGAGAGGCCCATATACCTGTAATCTACATGCATCGATACAGCCTCAAGTCCACCGCATTCCTAATGGCCTACCTCTTTCTCACCGCCTCCTCTGCTTGGCCTCAGGTGAGCGGAGTCATTCGAGAAGAGGGTTCCGGGGCCTTGATATCTGACGCGCTGGTCTCGGTGCAGAATACGTCCACAAGAACGGTCTCCACGTCGGATGGTAGTTTCATGCTATCTGAGGCATCCGGCTTTGGCCTCGTTATCGTAGCTGCAAAGCAAGGGTATTACAACGCTTCAGTGCCGGCAACGTCGCCTGCGACGGGGGTTGACATTCTCCTGGGAAAAGTGCCCCAGGACGATAACGCTGAGTATGAGCTTCTCGATCCGTCTGTATGTCGAAGATGCCATCCTGTGCAGTTTCTACAATGGTCCGGTTCCGCAATGTCAAAGGCCGGCGGTAACAGCTGGGTGTACGATATTTACAGTGGGGACGGCACTTCTGCCGGCGCCGGTGGATTTGTCTACACCCGCGATTCCGACCACGCCGCGAGCAATGCGGAGTCGGAGTGCGCCGCCTGCCACCAGCCTGAGCTCTGGATAGAGAACCCTCAGAGCGCGCTAGACTCTGTAGACAACATATCGGCCGGTGCAACCCACGGGATTTCCTGTGAGGTCTGTCACAAAGTAGCCAGTATCGATGAGGAAAAACCCAACTATCCTGGTATTTTTCCCGGTGTGGTTACGGTCACCCGGCCGGATTCTGCGGGACATCAGGTGGAATACGGCGTCCTGGCAGACAGTGATTTTGACGACGAACCAGAGGTAATGCGTGCGTCGTATCAACCGCAGCTCAAAGCCGAGTTGTGTGCCGCTTGCCATCAGGACAAGAACGATCCGGACCAGGATGGTAAGTTTGAAGAACCCAATGGGGTCATCTCTGAACCTACGTATCTCGAGTGGTTGGCCTCACCCTATTCAGACCCGCAGTCTCCGCACTACGCGACGTGCGTGGACTGCCATATGCCCAGCTACGGCGGAACTGAGGTCTGTCAGATCGGCGCGCCCCATCCAATTCGAGATCCTGAGACGATCCGATCTCATCGCATAGAGGGTACTACCCCAGCATTCCTGGAAAATGCCGTAACCGTGACTATCAGCGCCGTGGGTGTGGGAAGAGCGCTCGAGGTCGACGTGAAGATCGTAAATGACAAGACCGGACACCATGTTCCCGATGGTGTGACCATTCGGAACATGGTTCTTTTGGTGGAGGCGTGGCGTGAAAGTGATGGAGCTCCTCTCACACACACCGGGCAGCAGACGGTGCATGAACTGGGTGGTATCGGCGACCCCTCACAGGGATACTACGCGGGGCTACCGGGTAAGTTATACGCTAAGGTAAACCACGACTCTCACGGAAATGGGCCGACATTTTTCACAGAAGCTACCGGAATTCTGTGGGACAACCGAATCGCCGCCCTTGCCGCCGATTCATCTTCCTACAGATTTGACATAGACGATGGTTCTGACGTCTATCACGTTCGAGCCAGACTCATATACCGACGAGCTTTTCGTTTTCTAACGGACGCAAAAGGATGGACCGAAGACGGCCACGGCAATCCTCTTGGCGACGTCCAGCCACCCTATTATGGCTACCTTATGGAGGAGGAGGAGTGGATCTCCGGCCCCGGGAACGTATCCGCTCCGCCTGCGGGTTTTGAGATGCATCAGAATTACCCCAATCCGTTCAATCCGTCTACAACCATAGAATATGACCTGGCCAGTGATTCAAATGTAGTTTTGAGGATCTTCAACCTGTTGGGACAGGAGGTCCGGACATTGGTAAATGGCGAACAAATTGCCGGCTACAAGTCAATAGCCTGGGATGGTCGTGATAACCTCGGAAAACAGGTGGGATCAGGTATTTACCTTTATAGGATAGAAGCTGGTGGCCGCGTTATCGTGAAGAAGATGTCCCTGATCCGTTGATGAGAGCGCTATGCTACTCGTAGTGAGAGATCCCTCAATTAGACGCCAATCCTGATCCCTTCTTAAAACTGGCGAACCACCCGCAACCCAAACAGGAAACGTGCAATGACCTCTCGTGAACGTGCACTCACAGCATTCGCTCTGGAGACGCCGGATCGTGTGCCCAGGAACTACCTGGCAAATCCAGGAATCGACGGCAGGCTGAAAACACATTTCGGGCTAAAGGCTGATGACTCCGAAGGACTGCGGCAGGCGCTGGGGGTAGATTTTCGCAGTGTGGCTCCCGAGTACGTCGGCCCCAAGCTGCATGCGGATGTAGTTGATCGTCAAGTTGACATGTGGGGAATTCATCGACGATGGATTGCCCATGAAACCGGCGGGTATTGGGATTTTTGTGATTTTCCTTTGCAGCACGCTACGCTCGAGGAGATCGAGAAATGGCCGCTACCATCGCCTGATGACTTTGACTATGCGTCAGCCGCCGAACAGT
Organism: Candidatus Latescibacterota bacterium; assembly: GCA_018667995.1. GTDB lineage: Bacteria > JAAXHH01 > JAAXHH01 > JAAXHH01 > JABIQT01 > JABIQT01. The sequence continues at coordinate 894 of JABIQT010000543.1, read as the reverse complement.
GTGAACGATGGGCAGGATATTGTATCACTACTGGAAGTCCCGGGGTAGGTGATATCATCAACAGCACCTCTATGATTCGGACTATGGAGCAGGTACTGGTTGACCTGATGCTTGATGAACCGGCTTGTCTGTGTTATGTCGATCGCAAGACAGATATCCAGTTGGAGATGATGGAGCGGACGTTGGAAGCGGCGGGAGGTAGCATCGACGTGCTCTGGTTGGGGGAGGATCTGGGAACCCAGCGAGGCCCCCTGATCAGCCCCGAACTCTTTCGGCGGCACATTCGTCCGCGTCATCAGAGATTCGTGGATCTCGCCAATCACTATGGCATACCGGTCATGATGCATTCCTGCGGCTCGAGCAGCTGGGCATACGACGATTTCATAGAAATGGGAATTGGAATTGTGGACACCCTGCAACCGGAACCCCGAGACATGGATCCAGCTTACCTCAAGGGGCGCTATGGTGGACGGCTGGCTTTTCACGGATGTATATCAACCGCGGGTCCTGTCGCCATAGGGAGCGTTGCCGACACGGTAGCGAATGTCCGGAAAACGATGGAGATCATGATGCAAGGAGGGGGATATGCTTTTTCACCAACTCACCAGCTCCAGGACAACTCCCCCACTGAAAATGTAGTGGCAATGTACGAAGCGGCGGAAACTTTTGGTCGATATGGTTCGTGACGCCCGCAAGGGGAAGTGCCGTACCGGGTGGGTTCTTGAAAGAGAAGTGCCTGACTAACTCCGTTTCACAGGGACGAAGACTACGATCCTCGGCTCCATCATTCTCCTGGCCTCAGTCTCCTGTTCTGTCGAGACAAGCATTTCCACAGAATTAATGGCACCGCTTTTATAGAGCCTCGCCATGTTCCGCTCTATTGGGCCCGAATTT
>JABIQT010000526.1 GCA_018667995.1 Candidatus Latescibacterota bacterium | reverse complement strand
TGCCGGCTTTTACGTTTTCTGAGAACCGACCGATCGGGGAAACTGTCGAATGTACATCAATATTAGATTAATTGGCTATTGCACGGAGGTAACATGCTAAAGAAAGCAACTTCTATCCTGGCCGGCGTTCTGTCCGGCGGGCTGCTTCTATCGAGTGTTTCTATCGCTCAAACTCGTACAGTGCAGGATTCAGCGAAGGTAGTACGGCTGGCTGACGTCGGAAGGGAAACGGATCCCGTTCGAACCACGCCTACCGTTCAATCCCTTGCAGATCATCCGTTCAACATACCCAAGCCGGTCGCCACCGAGCCTTTCGACTATGGCTCACTGAGTGCAGGCAACTATGATCTGGAAGCACTTCAGATTACCAGTCAGGTAGAACTCGATGGCCTGTTGAACGAACCTGACTGGCAGATGGCTACGCCGGCAAAGGATTTCTATCAGTTTGAGCCATCCCAGGGCGCCCCGGCTTCGCAGCCTACCGAGGTTCGTGTTCTCTACGATCGTGAGAACTTATACGTAGGCTTTATCTGCTACGACGACGATCCCGATGCCTTGATGGCTCCGGATATGTCACGTGATACGCGACTCTCTTTCTCCAACGATATGGTGCGAATCGTAATTGCTCCGCTCGAAGGCGGCCGTGAGGCTTACGAATTCCAGACTAATGCCAACGGGGCACGGTCGGACGCCTTCGTCAGCAAGCAGGGCAATAACAGTGATCAGGACTGGAATGGATACTGGGATGTGTCTGCCCGTCGAACCGACTATGGCTGGACGGCAGAATTCATGATTCCGTTTTATACCTTGCGTTTTCCCTCCGGAGAGGTGCACAACTGGAGCGTGAACTTCGGTCGTCGTATTCAGCGAAACCGTGAGCAATCTTACTGGGTGCCTCTCAATCGATCTGACGGTCGACAGGCTCTCTATAGATTTCAGAAGGGCGGGCGACTGGTGGGGTTGAAGAATATCCAGCCCGGCGGTCGATTCCAGTTCCTACCGTTCACTGCATTGGGTCCGCAGAGCGCGCGATCGAACCGCCTGGCCCCCAGCGTCGGTTCACCTATTGCCCTCACTGGCACGGACAACGCTTTCGCAAGACAGATCGGTGGTGATTTCAAGTGGAGCGTGACATCAGGGATCACATATAACGCCTCCATAAACCCTGATTTTGCACAGGTCGAGGCCGATGATCAGGTAGTGAATCTATCGCGTTTCGCCTTCCAGTTTTCCGAAAAACGCCCCTTCTTTCTGGAACGAAGTGACATATTCGCCCTGAACACAGGCGGTGGTCGGCGCCGGGGTGGCGGTGGTGGCGGCGGCAGCGATCCGACCCCACTGATCTTTTTCAGTAGAAGAGTAGGTCGCCAGCTTGCGGATGGCTCAACAGCTCCCATCGATTTGGGCCAGCGCATAACAGGTAAAATTGGCGGTACGACGTTAGGGTATCTGAATGTTCAGACTCGGGAGCGTATCTACAAAGACGATGGCGTGTCGAAGACCGAACCTATGACGAGTTGGCAAGCCCTTCGTGTTTCTCAGGATATTGGCTCCCGTTCTAATATGGGGCTTCTGGCCACATTTAAGGAGCCGAATCCCGGCTTTCACAAGGAACTGGGAACCCCGCTGCCGCGATTCTCATCAAGGGACTACAATCGTGTTCTTGGATTTGATGGCAACCTGGCATTCAGGAATAGCCAGCATAATTTCTCTGCCATGTTCGCCAAGAGTTGGACCGATACCCTCCAGAATAAGGTCGATGAGCTGACATTTCGGATGCAAGCTCGCTGGCAGAACCGGTGGATGGGATACGGCATTTCCTATCTGGAGGTAGGTGACAACTTTAAGGCCCAGAGCGGGTTCGTTCGTCGGGACAACATTCGGCGTATAGGAGCTGGCGTTCAATTTAATCCGTTTATCAGGAAGTATGGCCTTCGAAGAATAGAAGCCAGGATATCAGGAAATTACCTCGCGCCCAGAGATAAATACTTCGACGATCCGGAAACCTGGCAGCTCAGTCCTTCCGTCTTCTGGGAGTTGGAACGCGGCCTCTGGATTTCCACTGGGTGGACCCGTACTTTCGACACGCTGGACAGTGATGACGATATACTGGGTGTGGACTTTCAAGCAGGCGAGTACACCTACGACCAGGGCAGCCTATTTCTCTTTACCAATAGGGGAAAACCTGTTTCTGGACAGCTCAGTGGGCGCTTCGGGAAATTCTATAGTGCAGATCTCATCTCACTCTCGGGAGAGCTCTCTCTGAAGCCCAATCCCAAATTCTCATTGGAACCGGGAGTCACCTGGACCCGCATTGATCAACCAGGTACGCTCGGGGCGACCTTGGCGGCGAACAACAAGTTTTTCTACAAGAATGGACTTATCCCGCGGCTCCGTGGGCGCTACTCATTTACGCCGAACTTGTCCTTAACGTCATTTGTTCAGATGAATGCGGACAAGAAACGACCCTCCGACAGTTTTCACACGAACACCATAACCATGAATTTCCTGCTGGCCTATCGCTCACCATTTGGTCATGCGTTTTTCCTGGCCTTCAATCAGTTTCTGGATGATGACATTGATACGGACAGCTCCTTCGGCGCCTACAGTCGTACGCCGCTCAAGTTGCGCGATCAGACGGTGACGGCTAAAGTAACATATCTGTTTAACTTGTAGATTCCGTGATCAATATCCCGCACCTGTAGAAAAGAGAAAGCCCTGTGCTCAGTTGCACAGGGCTTTCTCTTTTTCAAGAACACTTGTGTTGTAATGATTTCAGGTCGGATTTCTTTTATGCCACTTCGAACGCTTGTTTCTCGACGCTAGTCGGGTCCGTAAGGCGAAATCAGCCGCCCTTGGATCCAACGAGCAGGTCCCTGTTCTCCCACGACTTGGTACTGGCTGTGCTGGCCTGGTAGTCCCGATAGGCGGCTGGTTTACCAAGGACGGTATTCTCCAATAGGCGTGAAGCAGTCTTCGTAGCGACATACGGGCGCCGGATGTCTGTAGGGTTGGCGACAATGTGGTTCTTCCATGCGCCGAGGTCCGTACCCGCCTGAATGAGGCCTTTGACCATTCCCATATCGTTGAGCATGGACATGTCGTCGGCCGGTCCGATCATGATGGCGCCCACTAAGATGTTACCCGACCAGACCAGCTTTCGGTACACTGGACGGGTGGCGTTGACGACGGTGGTGACTTCCTCACTATCCTCTTTCCATACGCCGAAACTGGCGCACTGCAATCCACATACATCCAATATATTCATGGAAAGAGAGCCACCATACTCGATGTCCTGTCCAGCCATGTTGGCACCGGCTACGCGTCCATGGTCGACTGCCGTAGGGTGAATAGCGTGCACGGCATTCTTGCCGGTGGATCGATCTGGACCTTCTGCCACGTCACCGGCTGCGTAGATATTGGCATGGTTGGTCTGGCACCTGCTGTTTACCAGGATGCCCTGATTCATTGCAATGCCCGTACCATCCAGGAAGCCAATATTCGCAGTAATGCCTGTGGCCATAATTACCAGGTCGGCAGAAATAGTCGATCCATCTGACATATTCAGAGTCTTTTTACCGTCCGCCCCGTGATCGATGGATTGTACACTGACCCCCGTCGATACGCTGACGCCTTGGCGATCGAGCCAACTGTCTACCAGGGATGCGCCTTGGGGATCAAGCATTCGAGGCAAGACCTGCCCATCAAGCTCGATCACGTGGGCCTTTGCTCCAATTTTGTGTACGGCATTGAGTATGATAAAGCCGATAAACCCCGCCCCGATGAAGGCTACCTCGGCGTCACCGTTCAGATCGGCCGTTGCTTTTCGTGCATCATCGATAGTCCACAGGTTGTAGACACCATCGCCATCTGCCCCGGGGATGTTTAACTTCTGTGGGGACGATCCTGTGGCAATCAGTAGGTTGTCGTAGGACAGGGTTGATCCATCACCGAGGGTAAGTGAATTCGCTCCAGGATCCACGGACGTCACCCGCGAGCCTATCTTCGTAGTGACGCCGAGCTTTGAAAAGTGGTCATTGTCGCCGGTGAGCACATGGTCTTCGCTTACGTCACCCGAGATGAAGTAAGGTAGGGCCATTCGTGCGTATGTTGGCTCATCGCAGATCAAGGTAATTGATGCTTCACTATCGTAGCCCCGGATCGTTTCGATGGCGTTCATGCCTCCCGGTCCGCCACCTACGATTACGTGGTTAGCCATTGATTCCTCCTGATGTAAGCGATGATGACACGGGTAGGTTCATCGGGTCAGCCATCATCTATTCGGTTTCAGTTCTATGCAATTCCAGTTTCAGATGATATCCATATTTCATATGGATGACGGCTTCAGGCTTGTCGTGCTCGGAGTGATCAGTGGCGCAGGTTCTGATCGGCAGAGACTCTTGATGCTTCCAATAGTCGCCGTTAAGCGCCATTTGCAAACCGCCAGTTTACTCTAATCCCAGAGACTTGAGCTTCGCTTCGCTGGGTTCGCCATCTGACGTCCAGCCACGTGCTTCGTAGTATTCCGGTAGCATCTCACTCAAGCGATTGACCTGACCCTTGGTAGGACCGTCGGAGATGGGTTCCTCGGTCAAGCGCTTAGGCAGCGTATCGTCCTTACCGCTGAAGCCGGCCTTGTGATTCCAGATCCGCTCCAGATTCCAGACCCGCTCACCGAGTTTTAGGAGATTCTCCACGGTGTAGTTGATTCCTGTGACAGCCGCCAACTGTGGTTGCATCTCTTCCAGGCCGACTCCAAAAGTTAAGAAGATGCACAGGCCTGCGGAGTCCACGGTACTTGTGGCATCCTGAAATATCTTGGTGATACCGGCCTTTCCTTCCGTGGCGGCCGGGTCCATCTTTTCTGGAATACCCAGAATTTCAGGCGCTACGGTATAGCTTTTGAGATGGCATGCGCCACGGTTAGAAGTGGCGTATCCAAGTCCCATTCCCTGAATGGCACGTGCATCGTAGGCAGGGAACTCCTGTCCGCGAACACCCATGAAGAATTCGGGACGCTCAAACTTGTCGCACATTCGTTTGCTACCTTCAGCCAATTCATCGCCGAATCCCTCTCGATATGCTGTGGCCTCCGTCATGGCGATGAGGGCGTCGGAATTACCGAAATTAAAAGGTATCCCTGTCTGATCATCATTTAAGACACCTTTCTCGTACATTTCCATGGCTGCGGCGAGCGTGGCCCCGAAAGATATGGGATCCATGCCTAATTCATTGCATAAGGCATTTGCTTTGATCAATGCGTCAAGGTCATCAATTCCACAGTCCGCTCCCATGGCCCAGGCATTTTCATATTCCGGCCCCTCAACCGCGATCTTCCAGTTGTGCGGGCGCGTCGTTACGAGGAACTTGTCCTGGGCTTCACCCGGAAGCTCGGATACACGACCGCAAGCAATGGTACATGAAAAACAGGCCTTATTAGCAACCAGGCGTGTATCGGCCAGTGTCTCACCACTGATGTTGTCAGCCCCTTCGAGCTGAGACATCTGATGGTTGTTAGTCGGCAGGGCTCCACTCTCATTGATGATATTGACGAGCACAGCTGTACCGTAAGCGGCCAGGCCTTCGCCCGTTACTGGATGCTCCACCAACTTGTCTTTCATGGTCCACATAGAAGCCATGAATGATTTCGGATCCGAAACCGGTACGGCTCCGGTACCGCGGACCGCAATGGCCTTGAGATTCTTAGAGCCCATGACGGCTCCGACTCCGGATCGACCAGCTGCTCGATGTCGGTCATTGACGATAGCAGAGAAACGGACCAGCTTCTCACCGGCGGGCCCTATGCATGAAACGACTGTATCGTGCACGCCACCCTCTTCGCGGATAATGTCATCCGTTTCCCAGGTCGTTTTGCCCCAGAGATGCTCGGCTGATCTGATCTCAACTTCGTCGTTATAGATCCATATATAAGAAGGCCTTGCGGCCCTTCCTTCAAGGATCAGCATGTCGTAGCCGGCAAACTTCAGCTCTGGTCCCCATGTTCCGCCTGAGTTTGACGTGGTGATTGCGTTGGTCAGTGCCCCTTTTGTAACCACTGTAAAGCGGGAGCTGGTTGAAGCGTTCGTGCCCGTCATCGGTCCCGTCACAAAGTTCATTTTGTTCTCGGGACTGAGGGGGTCTATGGTCGGATCCATCTCTTCGTACAGATACTTTGCACCAAGTCCCCGGCCTCCCAGAAATTCCTTCGCCCAATCCATATTGAGCGGTTCCTTGGCGATTTGGCCCGTGGTAAGATTGATGCGCAAGATTGTGCCTATCCACCCTCCGCTCATGCCCCACCTCCATCCAGTGAATCGATGTATTTTGAGTTTACTTTTTCCGCCCAATCGCCGAGCCAGTCTCCTGATTCGCTATCCACGTACTCGATAGCACCGGTAGGACAGGCGCTGGCACAGCCCGGATCGCCGCCACAAAGGTCACATTTGAGAGCCTTGTGTGTATCCGGACTGTAAAACATCGTACCGAAGGGACAAGCGATGGTACAGAGACCGCAACCCACACAACTCTGGTCCAGTACGACTTTGGCTCCTGTATCCTCGTCAATATTGATGGCATTGACGGGACAGGCATTCATACACCAGGCCTCATTGCACTGAAAGCAGGTATATGGCGCATAGCTGGCCTGTTCATCGAAGATGTTAACTCTGATGAGAGAGCGAGAGGGCTGAAAGGTACCGGTCTGCACCCATGAACAAGCCAATTCACATTGCATGCACCCGGTGCACTTTTCCGGTATGATGCGCAGAGATTTCGCCATACTATCCTCCGTCCTTGGTAATAGTAGTGCTGGGCCCCAAATTGATATTTCCGTTTCTGGGGCTGGCATCGAATATTACGATAGTACCACAAGTTCGTGGCCAGTTCCGGCCATCAGAGAAGTGGTACATTATTAGGTTCGAGAAACAAACTTGATTTTGACAATACGCAGGCCACCGGGGACGATGGCCGTTTATGTGAAAATATGAAAAGAGTCTACTTGATTGTTGATAGGGTGTCAAGTATTTAGTAACGAGGAAAAGGATAGACAAGACGGTGGAGATTGCCTGGCGTAATGCCCCATTCCCAGGGCATGTAGTGGGTCTTTTTCTACGCATCAAGGATATATGCAGTGGCGAGCCATTCGAACAGAAACAGCCAATGAATGTGACCGATTTGCTACCGGAGAGTTTCCTGATCCTGATGGGTGAAGGCCGTTACAGGTTAGATGAAATCCCGTGAATCAGAGTCTAGTTGCTTAAGGATCTTAACAGAGACCACCAGTTGGAGACGTCGGGCATATCATCTCAGAGAACTCCGGTGGCTATAGTCCTGCGGGGCACCATAAAAATCAGCAAGAGCGAAGTCAGTAGGGAAATCTGACTGTGATTGATATCGCAATTCAGGTTGCCGAAACCATGAGCAGAGAGAATACCAGATGATTCAGATAATGACGTTCAATATAAGATACGGAGATGCCCAAGACGGCGAAAATGTCTGGACGAATCGAAGAGAATTGGTGGCGGACGTCATCCGTTCCTACGGTCCCACCGTGGTCGGGCTACAGGAGGCATTGCGGTATCAGATGGACTTCCTTACGGAAGGTTTGCCTGACTATGGCGTGGTAGGGGTCGGCAGAGACGATGGCATTAGGTCCGGTGAACACGCCTGCATAATGTACCATCGCGGTAGGGTGAGCTGCCTCGCGGATGGCAATTTCTGGTTTTCCGATACCCCGGACCTTCCAGGTTCCAAGTCCTGGGGTAATACCTTGCCCCGCATCTGCACATGGGCGCGTTTCTCGGATCTTGCGCTGAATCGCTGTTTCTATGTCTTCAACGTGCATTGGGATCACGCTTCGCAGACTGCGCGCGAGAAGAGTGGGGTTCTTCTGTTGGACCAGATCAAGGGGCGCTGCCACCATGACGAACCGGTTGTCGTCACCGGCGACTTTAATGTGGAATCCGATAACCCCGCTTTTATGCGGCTCACGACGGACGAGATTGGACTACGGGATGTGTTGAGGACTGCGTATCGGCAAGAAGGTGCCGGAGGCACTTTTCATGAATTCTCTGGCACCGAGGACGGGGGCCGAATTGACGCCATTCTCGTTTCACCGCATTGGAGGATCCATGGCGCGCACATTGACCATCTCAATGAGGACGGACGATACCCTTCCGATCACTTTCCAGTAACGGCTGAAATAGAATGACACATGCTCTCAAATAACCTGAGTCTGGACATCCAGCAGGCCGAACTTGTTTTGAAAAGATGGCTCAAGAATAATGTAAGATGCGAAAGCATAGCGCCCCTGGATGGGGGTATGATCAATACAGTCTTCCGGTTGGATTTTGATCGGTCACCCAATTCAACAGTGATCAAAATGAATAGGGAGCGTGATAGTTCCGTACTGAAGAGTGAGCACCGTCGCCTCGACTATCTCCGAAACCGAACAAACCTACCGGTCCCTGAAACCTACGATACAGGTTACGGAGATGATGATACACCCTTCAGTTACCTGCTTCTGGAGACTCTTCCAGGCGTGAACCTGTCGAATGCCCGGACAGCGATCAGCGACCGAACTGCGATCGATCGCGAACTGGCTGAGGTCCTGGTGAATCAGCACGGCCTAACGCGACCTCATTTTGGCAGGATAGATGAGGAAGGGGTTCTTCTTTGGTCGGATGTTATGGTACCTGAACTGTTGTCGATGCGGGAGCATATGCAGGGAAGGCTGTCTGAAGAGGTTCTCGAGGACATCGACGAGGCATTGTCATCTGCCGGTGAGGTCTTCGTGGACCAGGGCAATCCCACCTTGACACATGGTGATATCTGGGCAGGAAACATCATTGTTGAGGAGCGCGGGGGACGGTGGCACCTTTCTGGGTTGGTGGACCCCAGTGCCGCCAAGTTTACGGACGTAGAATTGGAATTGGCATATTTGGAAGTGTTTGAGACCGTTGGACCTGCTTTCTACGAAATCTACAACGCCAGATATCCTGGGCGACCCGGGTACAAACTGAGACGTCTATATTACTGGTTGAACACCTATATGATTCATGTATGGCTCTTCGGCAATTCGAGCTATTGCGATCGCACGGCTGGATTAGCACGAGAAATTCTGCGATATACTCGGTAGGTGTATGCCTCGTAGTCCTCGTCCTCGATTACCTCCCAGTCTGATTCCTCAAATTCAGGGAAGAATGCGTCTCCGGGATAGGATCCATTGATGTAGGACAGATGCATGGTATCCGCGTAGGCGAGGCACTGCTCATATATCTGAGCGCCGCCAATGATGAATACATCGTCGCCCTGTTCGCCCGCGCGTTCCAGAGCTGTCTCAATATTTCCATATACCTCCACATTTTCTTTGGCCTTCATCGATCGGCTCACCACAATATTTCGACGCTTTGGCAAGGGTCGCCCCATGGAATCGAATGTCTTCCTGCCCATGACAACCACATGTCCCGTAGTGACCTTCTTAAAGTTCTTCTGATCCGCCGGAACATGCCACGGCAGTTGATTCTCGTTGCCAAGCACACGGTCTGCGGTCATGGCCGCAATCATAGAGATCATCTTCACACCGCTATGTCGAATTTGATGGATGGGTGGGATTGATAATTCCGCACTTTTGTCTGCGTGTATGTCCAGTTGAATATGGATTCAAAATCAGTAGTCTCTAAGTGGGGGAGCGGATATTTGGAGGGATCCCGTTCCAGCTGCTGCCGCGCACCTTTCACATGATTGTCATAAATGTGTACATCTCCCAGAAAACCTATGAGCTGGCCTTCCTCAAACCCGCTCTCTCTGGCCAGAAGGTGGAGAAGCAGCCCATAGCTGGCAATATTAAATGGCAGGCCAAGCATGGTATCCACAGAACGTTGATTCCAGAGCAGATTGAGTTTGTTGCCAATCACGGTGATTTGGAACCCGTAATGGCAAGGCGGCAGCGCCATTCTGTCCTGTGCGACCGGGTTCCAGGCCGAGACTAGCATCCTGCGTGAGGTAGGATCCTGCTCCAGTGCCGTAACCACGTTCTTTAGCTGATCTACACCTTGACCGTCATAGTCGCTGTCAGTATCTCGGTACGGTGCACCGAAATGCCGCCACTGGAATCCGTAAATGGGGCCGAGATCTCTTTCTTCCATCATTTTGCGTTTGGTGATTTCATCGTGGCCGTACGGTACCTTCAAGGGGTTGCACCATTCATCCCATATATGGTTCTTGCGGTCGATCAACCACTGCTTGTCGGTGATCCCTTTGATGAAGAATTCGAGCTCAGAGGCGATAAGCCGGAATGGTACCTTTTTGGTGGTTAAGAGTGGAAATCCCTCTCCCATGTCGTGATGAAACATCATTCCCGCTACCGCAGTATTGCCGGTGCCCGTACGATCTTCCTTTCGCAAGCCCTTCTCGAGGATGTGAGACACAATGTCGAGATATGCCTTCATTGCTGCTCTCCTACTTTGACTGTGTTTATTTTCATGTCGATTACCGTCAACTGAACACCTCCAGAATATACGTGGGATGCCCTATAAACAACGTTGGCCTATCGGACGTTCGCGATTTGCTGCGGATGTCCGATAGGCTTGGTCTCTTCTTGATCGAATGGCCTGGTGTCAGGGATCAACTGAGTCACCAGGAAGCAGATGACCACATTGCAGGCAAGTCCCAGCACCCCAGCATGCCATCCCCAAACTTTGCCAAAACCGGATAGCGTCAGCGCTGAAGCCACCAGTGTACCGGTCACAAGTCCAGCCATTGCGGCCCGACCGCTAAACCGGGACCAGATTATTCCGAGGATGAATAACGGTGCTGTTTGTACCAAAATTTCCATCTTCAGTTCTATCAAGCCCCAAAGAGAGAGCCGTGGTACAAGGGCTATCATCATCAGTATACCCATAATACCCCATGAGATTCGCTTACCGATTCTTGTGAGCCGCTCCTCTGCTACATTAGACATCCACCCCTTACCGAGTATATCCTTTGCCAGAATGGACGAAAGGCTCAGTAGAACTGAGTCCGCTGTAGACATGACGGCCGCCAGCACACCAGTGACCACTAAAACAGTCATGATATACATCCAGGTAGACTCAAGGGCCCACTGTCGTAGCAGAATGGGCATTACCTGGTCAGGTGTCAAATGTTCCATGGCCGATAGTTGGGGTATGCCGATAATACCGACAAAGAAGACGGCCAGCATGGTAATCAAGGGCATGAATGCCATGACCCCCAGAGACCGTTGAAGTGCCCTGCTACTCCGTGCCGCAAATATTCGCTGGATTGCCTGCGGATAGACCGCCGCCCCAAAGCCTACGAGGATTATGGTGCTGATCCATGTACGAATGGCGCCACCGCTCGGTACAGACGCTTTGGAGGGCATGTTGGAGATAATCCACTCGGATACTTCAGTCATTCTCTCGGGACCGGGTATCACCGCGATGAGAAGTCCTGTCAATCCGACAATGAGGATAATTCCCTGAACGGTATCTGTCCAGGCAACAGCCTGCATACCTCCCATGGTTTCGTAAACGATGATGATCAGGCCCAGCACAATCACGCCTGCCCAGAAGGGTACGCTGTTTCCGGAGAGACCAGAGACCACATGTCCCATGGCCATAAGCTGGGCGAGTAAATAATTGGATATGGCCACTACGAAAAGTATGCTCGCAACCAGGGTCAGTGAAGGGGAGCCGAATCGATGGTCAATCCAATCGCCCGGAGTTACAAAACGGTGCTCCTTGGAGATGCGATGCAGGTCCGGTGCAAACAACAGATAGACTACGACTATGGACATCATGAAACCGACACTCATGATCCAGAGAAAACCAAGTCTGAATGATTCACCAGGGTATGCCAGAAGCGTGTTTCCACTGTACTGGGTCGCATACAGTGTGAGCAACAGTACGAGTCCACCAAGGCCCTTGCCAGCCAGGTAGAAATCACTGAGGGTGTTTCCCTTTCTCTGGCGCTGCGCCCAGTACCCCGTGCCTATCATAGCGGCCAGGTACAGGCCGATAAACAGGAGGGCGCCGGGGCCGAAGGGCATCTCGCTCATACGCCCGCCTTATCTTCGTTCGGCCAGTATAGATAGATAATCATGGCTGTGAAGCAGGCGATGACAAAGGTGGCGATTAAAGAAATAACAACCCAATGTGGCAGCCCGAACCAGAGAATGGGCGGTGCGTCCGAAGGCAGATACCAGGGAATGGACAGGCCAAAGAGAGCAAGGTAGGTGAGCCATATCCATGACTGGCGCAATGGGGAAGATCTATTCATCGCTCGCTCCAGAGGTCAGGCTTTGTATGCAACCAGCGCGTCCGTTCCTTGGAAGATAATCCCCTCGTGGCCCATATTCTCAGCGGAGTCAACGAGATCCTGAATGACTTGCGTCGGCCATACAGCGCCTTTAATAACCGGATAGGAGGGTATGGATCCGTCGTTGAAGAGCCGTGCCCGCTTTAACTCCAGTTCTACAATGTCCGATAGTGCTTCAGTATTGATTTCGCAATCGGGATCGTCTATTCTGAACGCGTCCAGACGCTCCGGCATGTTCTGGATATGGTCGTATCCGAACAACCTGTAGACGAAGCGCAACGCCTCCTCTTCCTTGAGTCCGTCGGTCCATTTACAGAGCATATCGGCGTAGGTTGCGAAGGTGGAGAGGACAAAGACTTCCACGTGTGATATCAATGTGCTGGTATAGTCCGCCCATTTCATGGAGTCTCTGTAGCTATGGCCCACCAATCGGGCAAATGTCGGTGGGAAGGTATCGCTTCCGAACATAATCGGCCGGCCTCCGGCTCCCTCATATGCCTTGTCCCGGAACGCCGCCAGATTCTGGTTAATTACACCTGATCTGAAGTCGAACCATTCGGTCAGTCCTGCGTCGATCCCGAGCCACTCTGTCAGATCTGTAAGTCCGATCCCCTGGTCCGTCGCCTGGCGGATTTCTTTTGCATCAAGGTGCTGAATAC
>JABIQT010000705.1 GCA_018667995.1 Candidatus Latescibacterota bacterium | reverse complement strand
CTCTCCAAATTCGCGATCCCTCAGTCCCACACTATTGGTATTTTCTTCAACATTGAACTCAAACTGAGAGTAGAAAGAGGTGTGGTTTTTTCGAAGTTTGAAGATCAGGTCTTCGTCTGCATCGTATATCGGCCGTACAAAGTCGAGCCGCTGCGGCTCGATGTATCGAATAGCGACCTCACACATCACGATTCCGATGGCGAGGCTGACAGCCATTACCGACATTTTCAGTAGTAGATCCTTCATTTCTTCACTCCACAACACTGACGTTCTGCCTATTATACCCCATCCGGCTCTATTAACCGGGACCATTCACGTCCGCATCCTACGATCCAAATACGTTGTCTCTTAGTATTCCTGCAGGGCCTTGATCCTGAGATCAGCGAGATCCTTATGGGAAATAGCCTCGGCCAGTCGGTTCGCGAGTTCTATGTTCGTAAGCAACGGAATACCAAAATCCACGGCCTTACGCCGAATGAAATAGTCGTTCGTCAATTCCGCTTCCTGATAATTCTTGGGGATGTTGATGACCAGATCAACTTCACCGCGCTCAATTAGATCGCCCGCATTGGGTTCCAAATGATCAGACGGAAAGTGCACAACTGTTGATGGAATGTCATACTGTGCCATGAACTCGGCGGTGCCAGGCGTGGCGTAAAACTTAATTCCATGGTCGTGCATCATACGCGCTCCATCCAGGAAAGAGACTTTGTCACCCAACGGTCCGGTTGACATCAGGACTGAGCTTATGGGTAGTTTGAACCCTACGGAGATTAGCGCCTTTAGGAAAGCTTCCTCAAAGTCATCACCGAGACACCCTACCTCACCCGTAGATGACATCTCAACGCCCAGAGTCGGATCTGCCCCCTGCAATCTGGTGAACGAAAACTGGGGAGCCTTCACGCCCACATAATCGATATCGAATAACGATTTCTCAATCCGGTCGGGGTTGAGACCTAGCATGGCTTTCATTGCAATCTCTATGAAGTTCTGCTTGTAAATCTTCGATACAAAAGGAAAACTCCGTGATGCCCGCAGGTTGCACTCTATCACACGAACGTTGGTGCCCTGCGAGAGATACTGCACATTAAAGGGTCCTGTAACGTTTAGTGAAGAGGCTATTTTCTGGGTATTATTGCGCACGCGGCGCATGGTCTCCAGATAGGTCCGCTGCGGCGGGAATACGAGAGTGGCATCTCCTGAATGCACTCCCGCGTTCTCCACATGCTCGCTGACCGCCATGGCAATGATCTCGCCACGGTCTGCTACCGCATCGACCTCAATTTCCTGGTTGTTCTCGTAGAACTTCGTAATGACCACCGGATGCTCCGGAGAAACGTCCGTAGCCTTCTCCAGAAATAGCTGAGTCTCAGCTTCGCTCGTCGCTACGCCCATGGCGGCACCACTTAGCACATATGATGGCCGCAATAACACTGGATATCCGATGTTGCTAATGAAGGCCATGGCGTCTTCCATGGATCCCACCTCCGCCCACGGCGGCTGGTCGACCTCCATTTCGTCCAGTAATGTCGAGAACTTATGTCTATTCTCGGCACGATCGATGTCAAGCGGCGATGTTCCGAGAATTTTCACACCGGCTTCATGCAATCTTATCGCGAGATTGTTCGGTATTTGCCCGCCCACAGATACTATTACACCTACGCATTGCTCGCGATCGTAAATGTCGAGCACCGTCTCAAGATCAATATTGTCGAAGTAGAGACGATCGCACATATCATAGTCCGTACTGACGGTTTCCGGATTGTAATTCAGCAAGATGGATCTGTAGCCGTTCTCGCGAAGGGTATTCGAGGCATTGACGCAACACCAGTCAAACTCCACAGAACTACCGATGCGGTAGGCGCCCGAACCGAGTAGCAGCACATTATTCGAGCCGGTTCGTCCCACATCATCTTCGTCGGCATCATAGGTCAGGTACAGATAGTTGGTTACCGCCGGATACTCAGCTGCCAGGGTATCGATCTGTTTTACATTCGGCCGAATGCCGAGATTCCTTCGTAGACGCTGTACGGTATCCTCGTCCACATTCAGGATCTTGCCGATCTGCCTATCAGAGAACCCTGAGCGTTTTGCCTCTACCAGTACGTTTTTGGGACAAGGACCGCCCGTATATGTCTCAAGCTGCATTTCAATCTTGACCACATGCTCGATGCAATGCAGAAACCAATGATCGATATGCGTCATGGCATAGATCTCATCTATACTCATGCCTTGCTTAATGGCTTTCGGGATAGCGAATACGCGCTCTGGATTTGGGGTGGACATCCGCTCCGATACATCCTCAATCAGAGGGGATCGGGTGGCCACGATGCCATCCGCGCCTATCTCGAGCATGCGCACTGCCTTCTGCAGGGATTCCTCGAAATTTCTTCCAATAGCCATGACCTCGCCTACAGACTTCATCCCAGAACCAAGTTGCTCCGATACATTGCGGAACTTCTTGAGATCCCATCTTGGCACCTTCACAACCACGTAATCCAGTGATGGCTCAAAACAGGCCGTTGTGGTCTGTGTCACAGAGTTTTCTAGTTCCGTCAGACTATATCCGAGGGCCAGCTTTGTAGCGACATAAGCAAGAGGATAGCCCGTTGCCTTCGATGCCAACGCTGAGCTTCTGCTGAGTCGCGCATTCACCTCAATAACCCGGTAATCGCTGGATCGCGGATCAAGGGCATACTGGACATTGCATTCACCTACCACCTTCAGATGGCGGATAATGCGTATTGAAAGCTCACGCAGGTGGTGGTATTCCTCATTATTCAGGGTCTGGCTGGGCGCAACAACGATGCTCTCACCCGTATGGATGCCCAGGGGATCGAAGTTCTCCATGTTGCACACCGTGATACAATTGTCGAACTCATCCCTGACTACCTCGTACTCCACCTCTTTCCAACCAATCAGATATTCCTCGACCAAAATCTGAGGCGAGTGGGCCAGACCTTTCTTTACCCGGTCAACAAGCGTGGCTTCATCCTCACACATTCCGGAACCCAGGCCGCCAAGCGCGAATGCGATACGGACCATCACGGGATAGCCTATCACTTCGGCCACCTTCGTTGCCTGTTCCACCGACGTTACAGCCTGTGAACGCGGGGTCTTTACGTCGATATCGTCCAATTTGTTGACAAAGAGCTCACGGTCTTCCGTATCACGAATGGTCTGAACGGGCGTCCCCATTACCTTTACGCCATACTTGTCGAGTATCCCACGCTCCTCCAGAGCCATACCGCAATTCAACGCGCTCTGTCCGCCGAAACCCATCATGATTCCGTCCGGCCGTTCCTTCTCTATGATGCG
>JABIQT010000626.1 GCA_018667995.1 Candidatus Latescibacterota bacterium | reverse complement strand
GCAATGAGATGTTCTTCTCCAAAGATATCATCCGAAACAGCTTTTCTCCGCAGCATATACTGGCCCTTCAAGGAATTTTCAGATGACGGAAGCGACTTGTCCGTCTGTCAGAGACTCTATTTCATGGAACGACCGTCTGAAAACAGCTTGAGGTGTTCAAGCCGCCGCCCAGATATCGAAAAACTGTTGAACCTCGTGATCTACGAGCCTGTTAAGGGGTTCGTCATGTCTAACAGGTAGGATGCCACCGATGGAGAAGCCCATGTACTCTCGCACGAACCGCTGCATCAGTATCTGAGGCAGTTCAAGTTGATTCCAGCATCTCATGAACCTACATATCGAAGCCCTTAGCCTCCAGCCTCATACGAATACATTGCTCAGAACCCGACAGTTTATTTGACATGGTGTCTACCTTTCTTGTTGCGGTGATAGTGGGCTTCGCAACAGAGCAGGCAGGTCAGCTATTGAATCAATGATAAAATCTGGACTGACCTGAGACTCGCTTTCATCGTGAAATTGATAGTTCCCAGTGCGAACAAGGATGCCCTGGAGACGGCTCTCCATAGCCCCACCAATGTCGGTTTCGATGCTGTCACCCACCATGGCTACATTCGGCGCCTCGATCTGTAGATTCTGAAGCGCGATGTCGAAAAATGCCTTTTCTGGTTTCCCCACCACGATAGCCTGCTTACCGCTGGCAAACTCAAGCGCACTTACAAAGGGCCCGGTATCTAGTCTCGGACCCGATTCTGTTTGCCAGAAGCGGTCCTTGTGGAGTGCCAGAATTTGCGCGCCGTCCATTATGATGCGAAAGGCGGTATTCAGACGATCAAATGTAAATACTTCGCCAAGATCGCCAATGATGACAGCGTCGGCCCCTTCATCTTGAGCCTGAAAGCTGGAGAATGCGTCGGCCAGGTCTGGTGACGCCAGTAGATGATAGCTCTGGAGATCATTCTTCTCCATAAACGCCGCGGCCGCCACCGGCGGACTGATGATCTCGTCTATTGAGGCTTCGAATCCGAGATTTTCCATATGACCTGAAATAGACGCTGGATTCATCCGGGTTGTATTCGTCACAAAACGGAAAGGCACTCCGGCGGTGCGTATTTCCGATATTGCATCGATGGCTCCTGGAACCAGTTCGTGATTCAGATAGAGGACACCGTCCAGATCAATCAACAGGCCCTGTATCCGTATGTCGTTATTATCTTCGTTCATACTGTTCTTTCTTGTTGATGACTGAAATGCCACCGCGTTCACCTATGGTCATGCTGATCCCGTCTTGGCAATACCGGCGTCTCACGCAACTCTCTCACCAAATCTACCACACCGGATATTCCGGCCTCAAGAAACTTTTCACCTTTTTCACGAGTTGCCTTTGTGGCATCCCCCATAACACCGCTGGCAGTGACTGAACTCCAATAGGGCACCAGCCTGGCGTCGGCCCCATCAGGGTGTCCCCCTGCAAGTAGGTCAGTCTTAAAACTGGCAGATAGCGGGCTCCGTTCATCAACCGCTTTACTCATATCTACGAGGTCAGGTTTGAGCGCCAGGTACAGTGCGGTTTCGAATTCTCCGGCGTGCGAAGTTCCGCCGTAGTCAGAATCTCGGAGATCCTTTCCAAGTTCCTTGGTTTTATACAGACCCCAGTGATTGGCACTTGCGCAGAGGATCTTACCCTCATATTCAATGATGCTCAAACGTGCCGCCATATCCAGCGGCGAAGTATTGCTTCCGTGCCCATTAATGATGAGGATACGCTTGAAACCATGGTAGGCTAAGCTGCAGCAGACATCCTTCACGTAATTGATAAATGTATCCCATCGAATAGTGATAGTACCATGGAAGTCCATGTGATGGGGGCTGTAGCCATGATTGACTGGTGGGATCAGAACGACTTCATCGGGTATCTGTGCAGCTGCCCGCCTACAAATCTCATTACAGAGTACCACATCAACGTCAACGGGGAGATGGGGACCGTGGTCTTCGTAAGTAGCGACTGGAAGCAGAGCCACTCTCTCTTCATCAATGGCCTCTTTAATCTCATACCAGATCATCTCAGCATAATCGAATTTAACGGACATGAACGCTCCTTTGAGTTACACCGAGAGCCTGGGGCTGGCTACGGGGTTTCTGCCTGGCCTGATTCTATAGACCGAAACAGGGCGTCGATTACCTGCATCTGATGGATGCTGTTCTGCGGTGGAATTCGGTGAGGGATCTCTTTCTCCAGACAATCGCACAGGTGTCGCAGCTGGAGTCCGAATTGATCGGTAGGGGCAAAATCATAGGTCGACGCGTCGCCTCCCTGATATTCTGCATGAACCGACACCGGTTGATTCTCGTTGTTCCAAGCTTTATTGCTCCGAAGGACGCCTTTGTCGCCATATATCGCCACAGATTGCTCACCGAAGGATCGAAATCCGATATTGATGGTGGCCGTGACTTCACCTGGAAATTCCAGCACGGCGGAAACCACTTCGTCCACGTCCGTAACTGGTCCGCGATATCCCATGGCGAAAACCCGCTCAGGTTCCGCGTCTAAAACAAAGCGTGCATGATGTATGCAGTAACACCCGAGATCATAGATGGATCCGCCACCCTTGGCTCTGTTGAAGCGCCAGTTCGCATCGGGGTGGAGATGAGCCGTGGCGACCGGCCCGGCAAGAAAGGTGCTCCTGACGGTATGAACCTTCCCGAGGGAACCTGAATCCAATATCGACTTCATTTTGAGATGCTGCGGGTGGTGTCTGAACTTAAAGGCCTCGGCAAGCAGAATTCCGCGTTGTGACGCAAGAGACGCCATGTCTCGCACTTCCGAAGCATCTTTACATAGAGGTTTCTCGCATAGAATAGCCTTGACCCGTCCTGAATTAGCTATCGACTTGAAGATCTCGGCGTGGGTGTGTCCCCAGGTACAGATTACGGCTATATCAAGGTCTCTCGCGCCGAGCATAGCCTCCAGAGAGGAAAAGCTGTCCTCAGCGCCATAGGTTTCGCCAAATTCACGGGCAGCATCTGGATTCAAATCACAGACACCGCTCAGTTCAATCTCATCCAAAGATTGACAGGCCCTGGCATGGGCGTGGGCAATGCCTCCGGTTCCTATGATACCCAGTTTAAACGATCTTCCCATATTGCCTCCAAGAGTAAGAATGCCTATGAACTCTCTTTCCACGCCTTCACTTTGCTGTAATCAAAATCCGGCGCATCACAAAGATCAAAGTATGTTCGTTCTTTGTCGCGAATTTTCTGTGCAGCAACCAGAATATCTTCGGCTTTATCGGCCGGTATCTTCACAATGCCGTCCGTATCCCCAAATAACAGTTCTCCGTTATTTACGGTGACCTGGCCCACGGTGACGCGTCCTTTAAAACCTCGAACATGGAACGGACCGTGGCCCG
>JABIQT010000774.1 GCA_018667995.1 Candidatus Latescibacterota bacterium | reverse complement strand
GAGATCGGCGTGCGGCCCTGGGGGGCTACGTGCCCTCGCGACGTGTAGTGAATCCGGGACTGCCCACTACACCGGCAGATGATATGTGGAAAGAATTCCTGGCGGGTACCGATGGAAGAGAGGTCTCCACCACGATGGTGTTCGTGAAGATGCTCTCCAAGATGCTTCGCGACAAAACGATCGGAAAATTGATCGTGCCGATCGTGCCCGATGAGGCACGTACCTTTGGAATGGAAGCCCTCTTTCGCCAGAGCGGCATATATTCCCATGTGGGACAATTATACGAACCTGTAGACATCGATACGCTTCTTTACTACAAAGAAGCAAAGGACGGACAGATTTTTGAGGAGGGCATTACCGAAGCAGGTTCTCTGGCCTCCTTTACGGCTGCGGGTACGGCCTATGCCACACACGGCGTCAACACCATCCCGTTCTTCATCTTCTATTCGATGTTTGGCCTCCAGCGCGTGGGTGATATGATCTGGGCTGCTGCCGAGATGAGAACACGAGGTTTCCTCCTCGGAGGAACTTCTGGACGCACGACGCTGAACGGGGAAGGCCTCCAGCACCAGGACGGGCACAGCCATCTTCTGGCGTATACCGTACCGAATCTTATTACCTATGATCCCGCATTCGCCTACGAGGTGGCCGTGATTCTTAAGGATGGCATCAGGCGCATGTATCTGGATCAAGAAGAGATCTTCTACTATCTGACCGTACAGAATGAGAACTATGCCATGCCGGCCATGCCAGAGGGGAGCGAGGAAGGTATTCTCAAAGGGATGTACCGGTTCGCTGGACCCCTGGACGGTGAAGGGCCCGCTCAGGCTCATCTCTTCGGTAGTGGTTCGATTATAAACGAAGTTCTGAAGGCACAGGAAATGCTCCACAGCGAATATGGAATTTCGGCCGATGTCTGGAGCGTGACCAGCTACAAACAATTGCACAATGAAGGATTGGAGACGGAACGTTGGAACATGCTCCATCCAGCCAAGAAACAGAAGCTCACCTATGTTCAGGAATGCCTGAAGGGCACAGAGGGAGCCTACGTAATGGCTTCCGATTACCTGAAGGCCATGCCCGGTTCCATTTCACGATGGTTTCCCGAGGAGCCGATCACGTTGGGTACGGACGGATTTGGAAGAAGCGACAGTCGCCCGGGCCTCCGAGATTTCTTCGAAGTCGATGCCCGCTTTGTCACCCTAAGCGCCCTCCATGCTCTGACGCGCCGCGGTGACATCAAACCCCAGGTGACCCAGCGTGCCTTGCGCAAGATGGAAATCGATCCCGAAAAGGTCTACCCGCTGATGTCCTGATCATGATTTTAGGTGCATTCAGGTCGCAGTTGTCCCCCGTAAGACAGTCACGTTAGCTTTGCGGACGCAGGTCGGGCTGCTTCTCACGAGCAGGCTATGTGCCGTGCGAGGCCTCAATGCCTCTGGCCTTCACGCGTGAAGAGACCACATCTTCCCTCATGCAGGAGATTTACATGACCGGTGCCGAGTTATTCGTACAGATGCTGAAAGACTGGGAAGTGCCTTTTGTAGCGACACTTTGCGGGCATGGGATGAACGGAATTGACGACGCCTGTAGGCGCGCCGGCATGCCCTTGATCGATGTTCGGAATGAGCAGGCTGCTGGATACATGGCGGAAGCCTGTGGCAGATTAACCGGTCGCCCGGGTGTCTGTGCTGTGAGTAGTGGCGTTGCCCATGTCAACGCACTGACTGGTGTGCTCAACGCGTATTTCGATGGTGCGCCTATGATTCTCGTAACGGGATGCGGGCCGACCGAGACTATGGGTATGGGGCACTTTCAGGATTTCGATCAGGTGGCGATGGCTGCGACAGTCTGCAAGTATGCCGGCATGGTTTCTCAGGCAAACCACATTCCTATGATCCTGCACCAGGCCTACAATGCTGCCATCAGCGGGCGTCCCGGACCCGTGCACATAACGTTTCCCATGGATATCCAGGCCACCGAGGTCGACTCAGCCTGCCGCTTAGGATTCGATCGTCGTCCTGAACGTGTGCCTGCGTCAGGAGACAGTGCTTTGGTCGCTAAGGCGGCAACGCTTATGGGACTGGCCGAGCGGCCGGTTCTGGTGGCGGGAAGTGGGGTGCACTATGCAGATGGGGCGGATTCTCTGTGCCAGTTAGCCAATGAGCAGGCAATCCCTATTCTCACGCCTATCTGGGATCGGGGCAGCGTTCCCTACAGGGTGAAGGAATATGCGGGTGTGTGCGGCGCAGCAACGGGGGGAGCGGAGCTTCTTTCGCAGGCAGATGTGTTGATCGTGGTAGGCGCCGCCTGTGATTATCGTGTCGGATACCTGCGCGCTCCGGGGCTGTCAGAAGGGGCTCAGGTTATCAGAATCGACGCTGATCCTAATCAGCTCCAGCAGGGATGCTCTGCCGATATTTCTATTTTCGGCGATCCCGCATCTGTGCTCGAACAACTTACCAGTGCATGTGCTGGCTTGGACCATCCTTCTCATACGAACTGGTTGAAAGATGCAACAGGGCAGTGTGACGCCTACAGGCAGCGATGTGTGGATTCGAGAAGTTTGTCCCATGACGGTACGCACGCGCTTGATATTGTTGAGAGCGTGGCGTCCGTATTGAGCGATGATACGATTATCATTGTGGATGGCGGCAATATCGGCCAATGGTGTCACCAGGCCCTGTTTGACCGATATCCTGGGCACTGGCTTACGTGCGGCGCCAGTGGTGTTGTAGGATATGGTTTGCCGGCTGCGATGGCTGCCCGAGCACTCTATTCGGATCGTCCCATTATCCTGATATCGGGGGATGGTTCCATCACGTTCACAATAGCGGAGTTGGAGACTGCGACACGCCAGCATCTGGGTTTCACCATCATACTCGCCGATGACGAGGCTTG
>JABIQT010000246.1 GCA_018667995.1 Candidatus Latescibacterota bacterium | reverse complement strand
CGCTGTATATGTGCGTCCGGTTCGAAAGACTTCACTTCACCACCGACGTTGACACTGTACTGGCTCGTGTCAAAAGACGAAACGGTACTGATTCCGCTCCGGCCAGCGGTTAGACTCTTCCAGAATGCGGCATGGCCTACGCCGATCGAAGAGACAATCCCAATCCCTGTTACTACTATCCTGGAGGACAATGCTATGCCTCCACACCGGTGCTGGACATGTGCTCTTTGACTAGGTCAACAGAATCTTGTAGCGATCTCAGGTCAGACAGTCGCTCGGATAGTTCCTCATCGGGGATATTCAGCTTAAACACATGGTCCACATCAACGGCGATTTCAAGCAGTGTGAGAGAGTCGAGATCCAGATCCTCCTCGAAGTTGGCAGAATCAGAGATATCTTCCGGCTCAATACTCATTGTGTTAGCGATAATCTCTTTGACTTTGGTTCTGATCGTGGCTTCGTCCATGGATCATTCCTTCCTTGCTTTTTTGTGGGCACCCGCGAGTGCTGTGGTGTTGCATGGTCGTGATACTACATGGAATAATAGCGAATTGTATTTCATAATACGGAGAATTACATACGGATTTCTGTGAGCCGCATCACTCTAGTGGAAGATATACGTCAGTTAATTCATTAGCGCATGGGACAATTTATGTGTGATTAGGCTATTTTCAGGGGTATCCATCGTTTCTGCGGAAAATTCAAAAACCTGGGGTATTTTCACCAGCACCTGGCCACGCGAACTTGATATGCAGATCTCGACTATCCGTATGTTGAAGGTTTCTCTATATGGTCCGGTTATCGAAGAGCAATACAAGCCTGCACGGAACCAAAGCTCCCACTTTAGTGGGCCGGATTCAAACTGCGAATGAATAACCACGAATCCAAGGCATGGGGCCGCAGCTGCGCGGTCTCGGAAATCACCGCCCCTTTGGTTACTTTCAGCGCCAACTAAGTTATCTTCTCTGTTCAGGTTTGTCAATCATTGATCTAATCTGGAAAGTCGTTCTCTGGTATTGTGTTGGAGTGATATCTGAAGCAGGCATTTCCCAGGCTCTTTGAAGCAATTTCACCTGGAGAAGGCCTATTTGTATAGTATCTCGATAGTTCCCTTTCCGTCTCAAGATGGCTATCCTCGCTCAGGTGGTAGGTGCTACAATTGTGAAGCGCGGTGGGAGCAGCTTTTCTGGCCCGGCTATGATTCACCCGACAGGAGTAATCCGTCATAGTGAGGTGGGGGGCATGGCTTGGCAATTTGGCCCTATCGCCGACATAGCCCATGGCAGCAACCATGCTTCCTATAATCGCGAGATCGGGAAGAGATTCTGGGGACTCAACTTCTCTCGATGTCCCCGTTCATAGGATCCTAAACGGAATCGGCATCTTGCCCCCTCAATACAATCTTAGAGGGACGAGAAACGGCTCAGCATCAATGTGCTTCTGGGATGCCCGATCGTACAGGAGTTACACGTGGGTAATATATCTGATGGTGAATGTCATGAGATGCCTGGACCGTCCGCGGAGCGTCGATGAGCAAGGGCTGGGGATAGAATGGGGCCAGACGCCCGTTTGAAAGAACCGTTCACGCTCTTGAATTTTGACCGTAGTGCGTTTATCTTGGTCTTTTCATTAATTCACACCATGTCGACATAACCAAGTTTGCTCTGGATCCGGGGGCAGCGGTTGGCGGACCGGATACGGCTACGGCTACCAATGGCGGGTTTGAAGCTCCGAGAACGCGCTTCGTCAATACCCGCGTTTGCGCCAGAGCGAAAGTATCTACATAACCTGGCCAATCATAATTACATCCAAACAGAGAAATGGAAAACGAGGAAACTATGACCGCGAAGATCACTGGAATAGAGCGATTTACGTTGCAGGTCCCCTTTGTGGATCGTATTCGACCCGAAATGGAGAGGGCGGGTATCCACACCTGGTCTGAGTTAGAGATCACTCGCGTAGAGGTCGATGGGGGCATCATTGGCTGGGGAGAGACGATTCAGAACTACACTTGGGGCCGGGTAAAAGATGAGGAGCGTGTTCTTGGTCGATCTCCCTTCGAACTTATGTGGGATGACTCCCTTGGCGCTGGTCTTCAAATGGCATTGTTTGACGCCGCCGGTAAGGTTGCGGGTGTGCCACTGTACCGATTGCTGGGGGATAAACACCGGGAGTGGTGTGCCATATCCTTCTGGGACCACGACATGTCACCGGAGAAATACGAGGTGGAGGCAAGAACAGCTGTGGGGCTCGGTTACACCTCGATCAAAATCAAGACTCGACCGTGGTGGGATGTGAGGGAAACCGTTCGTAGAATCAGTGAGGTGACGCCCGACCATTTCCACATTGATGCCGATTGGAATGCCTTCCTTAATAATGCCAGCAGTGCTATTCCACTGCTTCGTGAACTGGAACGCGACTATCCTAAGATAAAAATCTTCGAGGATCCAATTCCCCGAAATGATGCTTCTGGCAACCACTACCTGCGTTCCCAGATTGAAACGGCTATTGCCCATCACTATGGATCGATCGGAGCCAGAGAGGGACTGGAGATGGGTGGCGTCTGCGACGGCTGGGTCATCGGTGGCGGCGTGTCTCAGATCATGAGCCAGGGCGCCACAGCTGCCGCCATGAACATGCCATTTTTTCTTCAGATGGTCGGTGCAGCACCAACTACAGCACTATCGCTGCATCTCAGTGCGGTTCTGAGCCATTCCCAGTGGCCCACCATAACCTGCCATGAACTGTACGAACATTCGCTCTTGAAGGAACGGATGCCCGTGGTGGACGGCCATGCGAAGGTTCCCGAGAATCCCGGTCTTGGTATCGAGCTGGATGAAGAGGCTCTTGAAAGATATCGTGTCACTACGGCAGATCATTCGCTTCCGAAACATCTGGTGGAGGTGACCCGCCCCGGCGGCACGAAAATCTATTTTGAGAATACCGCACAGAAGTGGATCTACTTCCATGGCGGCAATCGGCCCGTGGATGATTGGGGCAGTAGAACACAGCTCATCAAGGACGACGGTTCACCTGAGTTCGCGGAATTACTGGGGCGCGCCGCGCAGCATCCAGTAATCGTAGGCATTTAGTCGGTCCAAATCATGCGATAGGATCCGACATCGTACCGGGCAGCAATCGCGGCCCTCGTCGATGCTAGTTGACTCTTTGTGCGAAAAAAGAGATTACGACGCATCGTGGGTGTACAATTTCTCGATGCCTGTGGTGCCAACAAATGTGACCACACTTGGCCTCGATCGCGAAGCCGTATCCCGAGAACCGGGCATCATCTGAATAAAGGAATATGGTGCTCGGTCCGTTCCGATCTACGATCAGCGCTTTGGGTCGAGCTCGCGTTTACTGTGGAACCTTTGGGGGCTTTTGTTCCATTGATGATCGTGCTGATCCTTTCGGCCGGTGCGGATTGTGCTGCGAGCCCACATGCTATCCGTGTTGAAGAACTGGTCGTCTCAGTGGGGTTCACTTACGCTGCAGTGCCTTCAGCAACAGTCGGAGGCAAGCCTCTCTCCTCATAAATAGCCCCCGCGCGCACATCCTGAAGTGATCGATCCAGCGCAACACCCCGTTCCAGCATTCAGACTTTGAAATACGCTCTTCTTTGATGGTGTAGGCATGTTGGACCCTCCTATTGCGGTTTTCCTAATCTATCTGTATCAATTGGCGAGACCATCTCTGCCGGAATCCCCGCATGCACGAAACCCATCCATTTAATTCGTAAAACCGGGCAATATACCCAGTGCTCTAAGGCTATCCCCGATAGGACCTGCCTGGCAAATGGGGTATTCTTCAATTGTAATCAAGCTACAGCAGCAACGTTGATGTCGCGGTGATAGTTTCTCGCAGCGAGTTTTTTCTTGAGGAGGCTGAAGATGAATTTCAATAGATTTATAATACCAGCGGTCACTGTCTTTCTTTTAGGAGGCGTTATCCTGGCCGAGGCACCACAAGCACATGCTCTCATGGCACCGAAGTATTCACAGGCTCAAGAGGCCATATCGGCCGTCGAAGATTGGGCCCAGGCATGGTCTTCTCAAGAATCCACAACGTATCTCGCTTGCTACGCCCCGGCGTTCGTACCCGAAAACGGGAATTCTCGGGAGTCGTGGGAAAGAAACCGGAAAAGCAGGCTGACCAAGCCAGAATTCATTATGGTTGGTGTCGGCGACTTTAGCATAACGTACGTGGATGAAACGCACGCTCGGCTGTCTTTCACACAGGAATACCGTTCTGACCGATACGCGAGTGAGAGCCGAAAAGAGATGGTACTGGTCAGGTCACAAGATTCGTGGCTGATCGCTTCTGAGCACGAGCTTCGAGAAGAAACGCAGCCGGTTGATTTGGACGCTGTCGATCCAATCACACCTTCAGACCTCGATGAGCTCGCGCTTGAGGCCTCACTGCCTCAGGCGGCTTCCACCTATTACAGTATCAAAAGCGCCGTGAATGATAATTGGACTCTATTCAGGAGTTATTTTGATACGCATACCTCGTCAGATCCCTATGCACGTGGCGATATCGTGATGCAGTTGACAGTTTCACGAAATGGTCGCGTAATTGGTGCGACAGTGATTGAGAACACGGCAGGCGGCGAGGAATTGGCTGAGTTTGTTTCGGAGAGCATGAGGTCCTGGCACTTTAATGCAGTGGGGCCAGGCGTCTTCAAGGTGAAGATTCCGTTCAAGCACACGTTGCGGAAGAGATTACGTTAGTTGGCCTATGCATGGCCCCCGGCACACGAAGGTATGCCGGGTTCTGTTCGCAAAACTAAATCATCGAACGTGCCCTGTCGAAATCTGCTTTCAGATCTTCAGAGTCTTCCAGTCCCGCCGACACACGAATCAAACCATTAGTAATGCCCATCTGCAGACGCTGTTCTTCTGGAATGTCGAGAAAAGCCTTGGAGGCTGGAATCTGAGTTGTGGTGCGCACGCCCCCCCAAGCTGGCAGCAAATGCGCAGAGCTCCAGATTGTCGAGCACAGTCACCGCCGTCGTAGCATCCTTCACGTCAAATGATAGCCTGCCACCGAATTTCGGCATCTGAGCACGTGCGACCTTGTGCTGTGGATGGAACATCAATCCTGGATACCAGGCACGATTCACTTTCGGATGCTTCTCCAGATTCCGGGCCAGAGCCAGAGCCGTCTGACATAGCCGCTCAACACGCACATGCAGTATCTGGACGCCAAGCAGCAATATCCACGCGTTGAATGGAGAGATCGGTGAACCAAGTTTCACCATGGTGTTCCACCGTATTTCCTCCATGAAATCCTCAGGCAACAATCCCGACTTCAAGCCGATTGCCCCGCCGAGCACGTCGCTGTGACCGCAATGAATTTCGTAGCGCTCTGTAGGACAAGATCGCCCCCCCACTCAAGCGGCCGCGTGACGAACGGGCTGGCAAAGGTATTGTCGCAGACGACAATGAACCCGCTACGGTGCACCAGTTCCCCAAGAGGCGATATGGCGGGTACTTTCATGGTGGGGTTTGATATGGTCTCCAGATACAGGAATAGTGGGATATCCTGGATGGCAGCCGTGACAGAATCCGGGTTGGACATATCCACGAATGTAGTCGTGATACTATAGTCTGTCAGTCTGTGGTCGAGCATATCGTGTGTGGAGCTGTACGGTGTCCGTCATACAAAATGTGATGATACGATATTCACTCGCGTCTGTAGCCACCAGGATGTATTGTGTGATCTCGTCGCTGACCTCGTGGCCATCATATTGGTGTTCGCATTATGGTGATTCACCACGGGCTCTATGGATGTGCATTGCAAGGTTATGAATGATTTACCCTTTACCAATATAGATCCATATGCTGGTTCTCCGCCATTGACGCCTTGGACGTCTATCGCCGGAGAGGCCCTGTAATTCTGGAGAGATTGGAATGCAGTTAAAACGAGATTTGAGCTTCTGGGACGTATTCTCGCTGGCTCTTGGTCAGATTATTGGCGGCGGAATCATGGTGCTGGTAGGCATTGCCATCGGATACACCGGATATGCGGTTCCCATTGCTTTTGTTCTTTCAGCCGTGCTGTCCCTCATAAAGCAGATGCCGGTAGCTTTTATGGGATCCGCAATGCCGGCCACGGGTGGACTCTACGTCTACTGCAAGAGAATACTGGGCCCCCAAGTGGGCTTCTTCTATCTAGCCGTGTTGCTCATTACACACATCTTGATTTCCCTATTTGCCCTGGGATTCGCAGAATACGCGGCAGCACTGATTCCGTCGATTAATGTGAGCGTTGTAGCCGTTGGGATCCTCGTCCTGTTCTATGTAGTCAATCTGTTCGGCGTCAAGGAGGCGGCGATTGTTCAGAAGATCATGATGGTTCTGCTGCTTATCGGACTATCCACTCTGGTGTTCTTCGGGATACTGGAAGTCGACTATACCAACTTCTCCGGTCAGGGCAGTCTGCTTCCCAACGGATGGTACGGGTTCGGTCTCGCCTGCGTAGTTCTTTCCTTCGCAACCGGAGGCGGGCAGTACGTGTCGGAGCTTGGTGGCGAAATGAAGAATCCCCAGCGCGATCTGCCCCGAGCAATCATATACAGCACGCTGACCGCCGGTGTGTTTTTCGCGCTCGTTTCCATTGTTGCAGTGGGTATTCTTCCCGTAGAACAGACTTCTGGACAGCCGCTGTCCGTGGTGGCCAAGGCCATCCTTCCAGACTGGGTCTATGTGGCATTCATTGTGGGTGCGGGATTGTTCGCGCTTGCCACAAATCTGAATGCCACATTTGCCTGGGCGACGAAATCGGTGCTCATCGCCTGTGAAGATGGGTGGCTACCAAAGCGAATCGCCGTGGTAAATGACAGATACAAGACCCCCCACATTCTTTTGACCATGCTGCTGTTCCTCGGCGCGGCACCTATTATTGCAGACAAGGATATGCGCTACATCATCATGTTGGGTGGGGGGCTCGTATTCATCTACGACTTTATACCTCTCGTTGCCGCATTCGTTTTCTGCAAGAAGATGCCAGACGTATTTGAGAAGGCCACCATGAAGATGTCAGAAGGCAATCTGAAAATCATCAGCGTTCTGGGAATGTGCGTCCTTGTCGTGCAGGCTGCGCTGTCCTTCTCGGATGTGGGACAAGAGGGAAGCATCCTTGTCTGCATCTATGTTGCGCTGGTCATGGTATACATAAAACTCCGGTCAAAGCATAATGTGAGGGCGTTGGCGGATCAGGCAGAAGCTGCAGCAGCCGATCAGGCCGTGTCCGGATAAGGTCTATAACGGTAGATTGAGTAGGGTTTAAGGT
>JABIQT010000740.1 GCA_018667995.1 Candidatus Latescibacterota bacterium | reverse complement strand
GTTGTGATTCATAACACACCGTGATGATCCTTGCTTCAAAGAGAATATAACTTCTATATCAATGCTCCTCAAGGACCAGAACCCTCCCATGCGAAGATCCCTCGCTACCATGCCGAATATAGATCTGATACATCATGGAAAGCCTGGGCTATGACGCAGTAGGAATCACTCGGGCGCCCTCGCCCCGGAGGAGTATTCTTGACCGAACCCATCCGCAAGCATCTCGTCCTGTTTATGATCAGCAGTTTTCTGTTCTGGACGGCGCTTTATGTCTACGTGCCTATTCTGGCACCTTACGGCCGCCACCTGGGTGGGTCTATGACCGTCGTGGGCCTTATCATAGCGTCCTACGGTCTTATGCAGCTGCTGTTTCGAATACCCTTGGGCGTATGGTCCGACCGCATCGGCAGAAGAAAACCGTTTCTGGTGGCCGGGCTATTACTGCTCGCAGCCAGCGGGATCGGACTGGCCCTGTCGCCCACACCTGAATGGATGATTCTGGCCCGTGCGCTCGGAGGATTGGCCGCTTGTAGTTGGGTGATATGGGCCATCACCTATGCCGGCTATTTTGATTCTTCTCGAACGACGACCGCCATGAGCCATCTTGCCGTGAACGCTGCACTGGGACAACTCGTCAGTACGTACGGTGGAGGATGGATTGCGGACGCATATGGCTGGCAGATGCCGTTTTACGTGGGAGCCGGACTGGCCCTGCTGAGTATATTATTTCTGCTCCCCTTGCCGGATACGGCCGTCGCCGAGTCTGGGAAGATTACACTTCGGCGGATCAAGGCCATTGGCGCCAGCGGGACGCTCCTCTTCGTCTCATCCATTGCAGCGGCCGGACAATTCGTAAACTTCGTGACAATTTACGGATTTACCCCTGTCTACGCCACGCAGATTGGGGCTACCAACG
Organism: Candidatus Latescibacterota bacterium; assembly: GCA_018667995.1. Lineage (GTDB taxonomy): Bacteria > JAAXHH01 > JAAXHH01 > JAAXHH01 > JABIQT01 > JABIQT01. Next base: position 9,237 of record JABIQT010000740.1, on the reverse strand, counting down.
TCCAACAGGGAACACTGATCCTTGTTGGCATGGCATGTCAAATGGTTTCCTCATACATAGGCGGCTCGTGGTGTGCGTACCGATTCGGAAACCGTGGAACCATACTTGTGGCGTTTCTGGTTACAGGTATCGGATCACTATTGATTCCCTATTCCGAGACACTTGCACAACTCTATATGGCGCAGGCCATAGGCGGATTCGGGCGAGGACTTATGCAGCCTATCCTTATGGCGTTGGCTGTTCAGTCCGTGCCCCAAGGTGAGCGCGGCACAGCCATGGGTATCTTCCAGGCCGTCTATGCCATAGGTATGTTCAGTGGACCGGCACTTGGTGGTGTTCTGGGAGACTGGTTTGGCCTGGGTGGCCTTTTCGTCTTCACCGCGGTCTTGTGTGTCGCCTCTGCGGGCGTCATAGGCATGAAGAAACTCGAAGCGTGACAGACTCCATGGGATGGGGGTTCTTGACATTTCATGGGCTACCACGTATTCTGATCGGCGATATTATCCCAAGAATCATAACTTACAAACCGAAATCAGGAAGCCTGTATGAGCATACTATGGCTGGGCGATTCCGATTGCCACGATGTGACCGTCGTCGGCGGAAAAGTTGCCAATCTGAGTCGATTGGCGGCGGACTATAGAGTGCCACCAGGTTTCTGCCTGAGTACCGATGCATACAACCGGTGGTCCCACCATTTTATCGATCAGCCCGACCCGCAACACCCGGAGACATTAATAGACAGTATCACACAGGCCTACACGGATCTTGCGGGCCATTGCGAGGTATCGCATCCATCCGTGGCAGTACGATCATCGGCCATTGATGAGGATGGATATGAAGCGTCCTTTGCCGGGCAGTACGAGACCTTTTTGAATGTCAGCGGTGTGGATTCGGTCGCGGAAGCCATTGGCAAATGCTGGCATTCAGCCGGGTCATCACGAGTAGCGGAATACCGAAAAAAGGCCGGATTGACCGAATCAACCGCGGGCCTGGCCGTATTGGTACAACAACTGGTGGCGGCCGATACTTCGGCTGTAGTCTTCAGTGCCAATCCGGTGACTGGAAACCGGGATGAAGTGGTGATCAATGCATCCTGGGGACTGGGCGAGAGTGTGGTTGGCGGCACGGTGTCGCCCGACACCTATACAGTTCGGAAGAATGATTACTCCGTGGTCGAACGACGCATCTCGCGGAAGGACGTCATGACGGTCTCGATACCGGGCGGAACTCAAGAGGTCGCGGTACCGAGATTTCTGAAAGAAAAACCCGCGCTTTCCGATGAACAAATTCAGTCCATGGCGGGACTGGCCATCAGCCTTGAGACGGAGATGGCGTGGCCTGTCGACATCGAGTGTGCGATCCACGATGGGAATCTCTATCTTCTCCAGTGCCGGCACATCACTACACTAGACCAATCCTGACCCAGTCCAAACCTCCTATTCCCGCTGAACACAGCAACGTTGTTAACAATTAAAGAACAGGAGCATAGAATGCCAGATCAACACGCAGACGGTCCACCACAACCCAAGCCAATACCCATTCCTGCCGATTTTCCGGTTACCTGGGCCCAGGAAGAAGACGCACAACTAGGCCTCGAGCTGGACCGGATGCACTTTCCGGATCCGATTCCGCTACTGGAAGTTCAAATATGGGGATCCGCCATAGATAAAGGCATTACCCAGGCCCATGAGGCCTTCGGCATCCCGCTTCTCATGACCTCCCGACACATCAATCATTATTTCTACAACTGTATGATGCCATCTGCACCTCTGGAGGAGATGGGCGAACGAATGCAGCTTGCTGAGGCTCGTATCGATGATGCCGAGAAACGATTGGAGGCGCTTTGGACGGAAGAGTGGCTACCCGAGATAAAGGAGCACCTGGCGTTCTGGGATGCCTTTGACCTAGGTAGAGCTGATTTGTCGCAGTTGGCTGATCACTTTGAAGAAACGTTACGAAAATCTGATCGACTATGGACCGTTCATTTCCTCATTGTCACCCCAGTATATGGGGCACTGAATTCCTTTGATGAGCTCTACAAGGACCTCTTCGAGGAGGAGGAGGACGCCTTTCAGGCGCTGCGATTATTACAGGGCCTGGACAATAAATCTCTCGAGACGGACCGGGCGCTTTGGTCTCTAAGCCGAACTGCGAATGATTCGAAGGATGTCTGTGAAACGATTCAGGCACTTCCGGCCGATCAGATCAAAGAGGCCTTGAATGCTACAACCGATGGACAATCATTTCTGGCAGAGATGGACACCTTCCTCTCCACATACGGCGAGCGAGGGCCAACCTGGAGTATACACCTGCCCAGCTGGATCGAAGACCCGACGCCCGCATTCATGATCTTGAAAGACTATGTGTCTCAGCCGAACCGGGATCCGATGGCGGAGTTGAATGCCCAGGCCGAGGCACGAGATCAGGCTGTGAGCGTGGTGCGAGAACGCCTGAAGGGATACCCGCAGACCGTCATTGACGAGTTTGAGACACGCTTGAGCACGGCGCAGCTTGCAAACGTCCTGACTGAAGACCACGGCTTCTGGCTTGATTTCAAAGGCAACCATCGGATTCGCATGGTGTGCGTCGAAGCAGGCAGCAGGCTTGCCGCCGCCGGGATAATCCCCACAGCCGATGATGTATTCGAGCTGTCAACGGATGAGGTCATCCAAGCACTGAGGGGCCATGAAACATCAAATCTCGACGATGCGGTTTCAGAACGCAGGGCCGACCGAGCCCATTTTGCCACCATCGATGCCCCGGCCCGTCTGGGCATGGACTATGGACCGCCACCACCCGGTACAATGACACAGGTTTTCGTCAAGTTTTTTGGAATTCCACCAGAGCCCGATGAAGATCCTGCCGTACTGAACGGCAGAGCGGGTTCACCCGGCAAGGTGAGGGGCACGGCGAGAGTGGTACATTCTCTCTCCGACGCTGACCGGCTCGAAAAAGGTGAAATCCTTGTCACGGGAGCCACCTCCCCTCCATGGACGCCGCTGTTTTCCGTGGCAGGTGCGATCGTGACCGACACGGGTGGCATCCTCAGCCACTGCGCAGTTGTGGCCCGCGAGTACAGCATTCCAGCCGTTGTTGGCGTCGGAAGAGCCACCACCGGCATTAAGGATGGCCAACTCATTGAAGTAGATGGCGATGCCGGTGTAGTGCGCATTGTCTCGTAAAGAGACATTGGAAGATTCCCATGTAAGTAGCACACCAGACATTTCCAGCGAGAACCTCGTTCTCCTGACCGTCGCTCTCGGCACCATGCTGGCGCCGCTCAATTCCACAATGATTGCCGTGGCCATGCCGAGCATCATGTCGGCCTTCGATGTGGAGCTGTCATCCGCGGGATGGTTGGTTACAGCATACCTCATCGGCATGGCCTCACTGCAACCGGTAAGCGGTAAGTTGGGAGACCGCCTCGGTCGCCGGAGGCTCATACTGGGCGCGCTGGCCTACTTCGGCGCCGCCTCGCTCGGTGCCGCACTGTCGGGCAGTCTTGAGTGGCTGCTGTTCTTCCGGATTCAGCAAGCCGTCGCCGGAGCGGTAATCGTGCCGAATGGAGTAGCCCTGGTCCGAGAGATTGTCCCAGCGGAACGACGGGCTTCACGTTTCGGCCTCGTCAGCTCAGCGATCTCATTAGCCGCAGCGGGCGGGCCTGCCCTGGGCGGGATAATGATCGAGCTAGGTGATTGGCGTGCTATTTTCTACGTAAACCTGATCTTCATTCTGCCCGCCCTCCTGTTGGGCTACAAGGCTCTTCCAGCCACGAAGACCCACAAATCAGATCAACCTTTTGACGTCGGTGGGGCAATCATCCTCCTCGTAACACTGATTGGTGGTGCGTGGCTCCTGATACAAAGCAGACAGGCAGAGACTGCTGTAGATCCGATGCTGGGAGGGATCGTGGTCTCCATAGCCGCTGCCGCATTCCTGTGGCGCGAGTGGCGCCATCCGGATCCCATCGTACAGCTTCGATTCTTCAGGCACCGGTCCTTTGCTGCGGCAAATTCCGGAATCATGTTCAGCAATCTCGCCATGTATGCCACCTTGCTCACCATACCTCTGATCGTCGCGGATCAGACAGACTGGTCTCCAGCACGTACAGGCCTGATCATGGCCGCACTCTCGGCGACAACCGTGGTGTGCGCGCCTCTTGGGGGCCATCTGGCAGACAAGTGGGGCCGGCGGTGGCCGACTGTGGGAGGACTTGCTATTTTCACCGCGGGACTGCTGTTGCTCGGATTCGCCGAAGACGGGATTTCGGCACTCCTCCTGGCCACCAGCCTCGGAATAGCCGGTGTAGGCTTGGGACTCTCCTGGACCGGTCTCCAAACCGCAGCCGTAGAATCGGTAGTTCCGCGCCAGGCCGGTGTGGCTTCCGGTATCTACTCGACCAGCCGCTATCTCGGCAGCATCGTCGGATCCAGCATTCTGGCGAGCCTGTTCACCGCTGAGTCCAGTGATTACAGCCAGGCTTTCGTACTCGTAGCCATAGCCGCAATAGCCTCCGTATGTGTAAGCTTTGCCCTGCAGGACCGCCCCGAACCAGCATAGGCACTGAAGTCCAGTGTTTGATGCCTGTACAGATTCATTCAACGCAAAAACCGGCGTACCACCTTACTTGAGGACCGCTTCAAGTACGGCCCCGTCGCGTCCAGATGGCATGCTGATATTCAGGATCTCGCATACAGTCGGAGTCAAGTCAGCCATATCGATGGGGGTACGGTAAAGGCCGGGACGAATCCAGGGACCTCGAAATATCAACGGCACATGCACATCGTACTGATGCGGCTGCCCGTGGCTGGACCCCATAGGCTTTTCGCTGTATTCATCCAGGATGACATAGAAAGGTTCCGCTATGGGAATAACATCACCGCTACGATCCGGATAGAAGCTGTTGGCTATGCGCCTGTAGAGCGGTAAGTCGGGTAGCTGTCCGCTGATAATCCTGTCTCTGGTGATGCCAAGAGATATCCCAGGATGTGACTCAAGCGCAGTTGAACTTGCCTGTGCTACTTCCAGTCGTGTGAGCCCATGCCGTTTCACGGTCTCATAGTTCAGATGCAGACCGGTCTGATGCATGTACTCGATCCAGTCGCCTGGTGCATATACACTGTCTAGGACGGACTCAACGTGGGCCGTGAGTTCTGCAGGACTGACACGGTCCGATGCGGTACCGCGTCGCACCGATTCTTCCGATAGGGGCACAGCCCCATGATCGCTGGTCAATACGAGGAGCATCTCATCAAGACCTATTTCCTGATCCAGAAAATCTAAGAATCCTGCTATCTGTCGATCAACTCTTAATATGGAATCGAGAGACTCCTGGCTGAAGGGCCCGTAATCATGGCCCACATAATCGACACTGCCAAGGCTGACCACCAGAATATCAGGGGCCTCGTCCATACCCAACTGTTCCTCCCTGATCAGCGTGCGGGCGAATTCAAGGAGGACCTCATCACCCCACGGCGTGTGTTTCAGCGAATTCCAGAATGCGACACCGGGTTGCTCCTCACCACCAGTAATGGTGTGTGGAAAGGTAATGCCGGCCGAGCGATTATTTTCCTCGTTGGGCCGATCATCCGCCCCCACTCTTTCCTCGTAAACTGAAACAGGCAGAAGGCGATTCCACTGCTTTCCGAAGTAGGATTCGGGCAGCTTACGCTCGTTGAACACCTTCACCCATTCCGGAAGATCCTCCATGTAGAAATCGCTCGACGTGAAGCGGCCAAGAGACGCCTCGTACCACAATGGTATGCCCATTTTCCCGGCCGAGACCATGGCGCTGTAGTCCTTCACCGAGGTCGCGAAGTATTTCCCCTGGAAATTTGTGGATTTCCGTAGCTCGTCAGAAAGTGTCGAACCATGAATGTCATTGGGCGACGAGCGTCCATTGGGGTTCCGGGGTTTACCCAGGATTCGATGATTCGGATCGGTCAGTGATTTGTGCTGGCTCTGCGTCCGTCTATCATACCAGGAATTTGCAATGATCCCTGACCAGTAACCGTATGTGCCTGATGTAATAACGCTGTGTCCGGGTGAGGTAGACGCATGCGCATGCCCGTACGTCGCATCTTTGAACCAGGCGCCCTCGCGAATGAGCCGTGCCAGTCCTCCCTCCACATAAAGATCCTGATAGCGCGTTATGAAGTCGGCCCGGAATTGATCAATCACCAGGATAACTGTAAGCTTGGGTATCTCAGCAGGCTGTGCTGTGGATGGATCTACTTTCATCAGGATAAATATACAGGCAAAGATTGCCAGGCGGTGCATAGTGTTCTCCTCTGACGGGTGGCACATTTGATTCGTTGACGCAAGGGATTCCGAGGAATACTATCTTAGAATAGACAAACCCAGAAAGGTCGCACTTATGTTACCCATGAAAATCGATATACACACCCATATTCTTCCGAAAAACTGGCCAGACCTGAAAAAGAAATACGGGTACGATGGATTCATCCAGCTTGAGCACCATGGACCGGGGTGTGCACGCATGATGCGTGACGGCGAACTGTTCCGGGAAATCGAAGCAAACTGCTGGGACCCTCACACCAGAATGACAGACTGTGATCTAGCTGGAGTGCATGTCCAGGTGCTGTCTACAGTGCCTGTCTTGTTCAACTATTGGGCGAAACCAGGTGACACACTGGATTTCTGTCGATTCCTGAATGATCATATTGCCGATATTACCACGACCTATCCGACGCGTTTCGCCGGACTCGGGACGGTACCTATGCAGGCACCCGAACTGGCCATCTCGGAAATGGAGAGGTGCGTAAAAACACTGGGCCTGTCAGGAATAGAAATCGGCTCCAATATCAACGATCTGAACCTCAATGACCCATCCCTGTTTCCAGTGTTCGAGGCCGCCGCCGAACTCGGTGCCGCGGTATTCGTACACCCCTGGGACATTATGGGACGGGGGAACATGAATCGCTACTGGCTGCCATGGTTAGTAGGTATGCCTGCGGAGACAAGCAGAGCAATATGCTCCATGATCTTTGGAGGCGTTTTGGAACGGTTGCCCAAATTACGCGTGGCATTTGCCCACGGTGGCGGGTCATTCCCGATGACCGTTGGCCGAATAGAGCATGGCTACAAGGTGCGTCCCGATCTCTGCGCCGTCGACAACGACGTCAACCCGAGGGACTACTTGGGGAAGTTTTACGTGGACGCTCTCGTTCACGAACCGGGAGTCTTGCGTTATCTCATCGATCTTATTGGCGTCAACCGCGTCGCTATGGGATCTGACTACCCGTTTCCACTCGGCGAAACCGTACCCGGCACGCTTATCGAGTCGATGGAAGATCTCGATGTGGACACCAAAACTCAGTTGCTCTGCGGCACTGCCCTTGAATGGTTAAATCTTGGACAATCCCGATTCACTGATTGAATGAGGCGGGCCTTCTATCCTCAGTTGTCGTCCCGCTGATTATACCACTACGACCCGATGGTATCGCTTCTTGCCGGCCCGTAACAACAGAGCATGGTCGACCAGGTCATCTGACGTCAAAATGGCGTGAATATCGTCGACGCGGTTCCCATTCACAGAGGCTCCGCCCTGTTGAATCAGACGACGGACTTCTCCCTTGCTGCTACCAAGTCCTGCTTGCATGAACAGGTCTATCACTCCTATGCCCCCGGCAAGCACCGCCGTCTGAATCTCCGATGACGGTAGATCGTTCCTATCACTCCCACCACCAAACACAGACTTCGCCGCATCGCGTGCCTTCTGAGCCTCTTCTTCCCCGTGGGTAATTTTTGTGGCTTCAAAGGCCAGGACAGATTTCGCTTCACGCAGATCCGCGCCCTCGAGGGAACTCAGCTTTCGAACTTCTTCCATGGGAAGAAACGTGAATGTGGCGAGCCACTTTTCCACGTCTCGATCGTCCGTATTGACCCAGTATTGATAGTAATCATAGGGTGAGACACGGTCGGCATTCAGCCAGAGCGCACCGGACGCTGTCTTGCCCATTTTCTCCCCACTGGCATTTGTTACAAGAGGAGTGGTCACCGCCTCGGCACTATTGCCGTCCATACGCCGGATAAGTTCGACGCCAGCCAGGATGTTACCCCACTGATCGTCACCCCCCATCTGCATCGCACACCCATGATTCCTTGAGAGCATCAGAAAATCGTAGGATTGGAGAATCTGATAGTTGAACTCCAGGAACGTCAGGCCAGTTTCCATGCGGATCTTGTAGGCCTCGGCAGACAGCATTCTGTTTACGCTGAAATGGCGTCCTACTTCTCTCAGAAAATCGATGTACTGCAGGTTGAACAACCAGTCGGCATTATTGACGACCTGAGCGTTCCCGTTGTCAAAATCGAGATAGCGACTCAAGGTTGCCTTTATGCCCTTTGCGTTCTCCTCGAGTTGTTCACGCGTCAACATCTGTCGCAACTCAGTCTTGCCACTGGGGTCGCCTATACTCGCCGTACCTACACCGATTAGCGCAATAGGCTTGTGCCCACACTGTTGGAGGTGCGAGAGAATCATAATGGACACCAGATTTCCCACATGCAGCGTATCAGCAGTCGGATCGAATCCGATATAACAAGTCACCGGGCCTTCATCAAACGCCTTGCGTACGGCCCCCTCATCGGTGACCTGGGAGACGAATCCTCGTTCCTTCAACACATCATATGCGTTTATCATCGAAGCGTCCTTTAACGGTACAGCTCAATAAAAAGCGGACTATAATTGCTACGGGTCTGTAATTCCAATGGTCGGAATGCGCCGGGTCTGTAAAGAAACGCATAATATGGATGCACTTAGCGTTTGTCAAGCGACGGAAAAACCACCGATTCGCCCAACGAACGGGCACCTTGGCCGGTACCAGGTAATCGTACTCAACATTGCGTGGACCACCTGGAACCAGCCATGAGTAACGTCCAGCAAAGAGAGACAGAGCCCCGATTCCAGCAGAACCTGGGAACAGTCTCCCTCGATTAGGATTTTCTTCGCTCTTGAAACATGGCCTCCGACGAACCTGAATGATCTCAGCTTGATCGAGGAATCCTGACCATCTCGAGCAAGAATAAAGGTCCGCAGTGGCGAAACATCTCAGCCAAGTTCAATCGGTGCTCCACCATTTTTCGACGATTCATAGATCCCAAGGATGAGCGCAAGCGAGCGCTTCGCCTCATGACCATCAACCCGCGGCGCCCCGCCGTTCTTGAGCACCTGAACCATATCCTCGACTACGTTCTTAGGTCCAAGGTTTTCAT